>CAZPFM010000046.1:0-9718 GCA_964585845.1 uncultured Bacteriovorax sp. | reverse complement strand
CCATGGTGATGAGCATGAGGTTGAGAACCTCGCTTATCAGAAGTACAAGAGGACAATCCTCTCCTCTCCACTACGCTTTGTGGCCAATTACATCATGCCCTATCATGTTCTGAAATTTGTGGGTGAGCGAGCTTCTAAGAAGTCGCGGAAAAAAGGCTCGAAATACTTCGATGCAGAAAAGGTTCGTAAGGAGTTTCGTAAAGGTGTGGAAACCACCACCGCTGGCGATTATGACTTTGTTCTGGGAGGCCACAGCCATGTTCAGGACGAGTTTCGTTTTGGCCGCTCCACTTACCTAAACAATGGCTATGCCTTAAAAACGGGAACCTTCATCTACATCGAAGATCATAAGCCCCGTTTTGAGAAACTAGTGTAGCTGAACCATCGAGCGGACTTCTTTTTTAATTTTATTTCCATGAATTTCTCTCACAAGTGACTCTGTTCGTGCTTTGTCATCATGCACCCGGGTTTCCTTGTCCACGACAATCAGAACGTCTGCGTATTGGGCGATCCGAGGAAGATGGGTGATGGCTATGACCTGACCATCTGACGCTACATTCTTCAGCGCTTTTCCTACGGCAAGACTGGTTTCCCCGCCGATGCCGGTGTCTATTTCATCAAAGAGAAAAATTCCAATGGAATCATGGGATTTCAAGACTTGTCTTAAAGAGAGAAGAATCCGCGAGAGCTCCCCTCCGGAAGCGATCTCTTTAACCGGAAAATAGCCTTCTCCTAAATTGGTTTCGGCTTCAAAACTAATTTTGGATCGTCCCCGAGGTGTAAAATCCTTTTCTTCCTCTATCCGAATTCGAAGGGTGGCCCCTTTCATCCGGAGATCCCGAATGCGTTTGGTGAGGTCGGCTTCGAGATTTTTTGCCGCTGAAATGCGTTTTTTATGCATGGTCGTAGCCTTTATCTCCAGCTTTCCTCTGAGTTCGCTGAGTTGTTTGTCACTGTTTTCAAGATTGGCCCCTTGGGACTCGAGAATATTTTTTTCTTTAAGGAAGTCCGCCAGCGACTGAAGAATTGTATCAATGCTTCCACCGAATTTACGCTTGAGTTTTTGGTAGTCATCGAGCTTTTCCATCACGGAAGAAAGCTCTTCCGGATCAACCTCAGCTTCCAGGGTACGTGAGATCTCTGAGGCAATTTCTTCAAACTGATCCAGGACAAGGGCTTGCCTTTCCACCAGTGCAGGCCAGGAGTCCTTATTTCGATTCACAAGGGTAGTGAATTGACTCATAAGGGAGCGAAGACCCTCCCCTTCATCTCCATCGAGGACCTGAAGAAAAAGTAAGTGGAGCTTTTGAGATTTTTCAAGATTGAGAATAGATTCCTTTTTTCTCAAGAGGATCTCTTCTTCACTTGTGGAAGGCGAGATCCTTTCAATTTCCTGAATCTGATAAGTAAGGTAATCAAGACGCTGCTCTCTCTCCTGGCGTGTTTTCTCCATGCTTTCTTTGAGCTCGAGAATTTCCCGGTAGGAGCGGTAGAGAGATTGGAATTCCTGAGTTTCAGTTTCGAGGTTTCCGTAATGGTCTAATATAGAAAGTTGATAAGCTGGAGAAAGAAGTTTCTGGTTTTCAAACTGACCCACAAGATCAATATAGTTTTTTGCAAAACTTGTGAGAAGAGTGAGACTTGATTGGGAATGGTTCACGAAGATCTTTGATCCCCCACTGGATGAAATGATGCGTTTGATGACGACTTCTGAGCCCTCCAGAGGAAAGCCCTCCGATTGAAAAAAGTCGCGAATCTTTTCATCACTACAGTGAAAGCACGCTTCCAGCAGGCAAAAAGATGTGTCTTTGCGGATAATTTTCTTATCGGCCCGAGCGCCCAGGATAAACTGGAGAGCTTCCAGGACTAAGCTCTTTCCTGAGCCTGTCTCCCCGACAATGACATTCAAACCTGGCTTGAATTTTACATTCTGATTCTTGAAAGTAGCGAAATTCTGGATCAGGAGCGATTTAATATAAAAGGATGTTTGCATATGCACCTCACCCTTTTAGATGTTACGGAAAAACTACGGACGCGCAAGTTCTATTTCAATAGTCCGTAGGGGCACTAGTCCTTTTTTCCATTAATGAATTTCTCGCGGATCGTTTCGAAGTAAAAGCGCTCTGGATTTTTAATGAGATAGACCTTTTTCATCTTGCCGCTATTGATGGAGATCTCATCCTGCTCATCAATACTGATGGCGATCTGGCCATCCAAAGTCAGAGTGACGGAATGGTAGGGCGGAAGAAGGGTCAAATTAATCTTACAGTTATCCGGGATCACAAAAGGCCTGTTGATTAAGGAATGGGGACAGATGGGGGTTAGGATGAGACCTTTCACATCCGGATGCACAATCGGACCCCCGGCCGCCATTGAATAAGCCGTGGAGCCCATGGGGGTAGAGATGATGATCCCATCGCCTGAAATGTTATACACATGCTCTTCGTTCATTTCTGCCCGCAGATAGATCATGCGAGCGATGTCATTCTTTGCAATGACCCCGTCATTGAAGAAGTAATCCTTAAAAAACATTTTTCCTTTCCGCTTAACGTGAACCTGGACAAGAGGTTTTGTGACAAGCTCAAAGCGCCCTTCAATGATGTCACTCAGCCGGTCAAAGTATTCATTCTTATTAAACTCGGTGATAAACCCCAGTCGCCCCAGGTTGATTCCGAGAACAGGTATAGAGGGTTTAATTCGACGGCAAACACCCAGGAGGGTGCCATCCCCTCCCAGGGAGAGCATGAGGTCGACTTTGTTATGGAAATCTTTGGAATCCCAAAAATGTAGATTATCCGTGGATTTCTGACGAAAAAATTTTTTCACTCTGGCTTCGTCGTCGACCTTGAAAACAACCTGACGTTTCCTTCGCTGAAACCAGGCACAGAGATTGGGAAGAATACTATAGAAGTCGGGAGTCGAATTCGGCTTGAGGGTTATCCCAATAATCTTTACTGGATTCTTTTTCATAGATTCTCCGTCATGAGCTTCAGGGCATCTTCAATATTATCAAAAGGTTTATTCAGGAGTCGACAACCGTAGGAATTGGCCCGTCCCAAAACCTGCGGAGAGTTGTAGGCAGTCATGATGACAAATTTCTCAGCTATCTCTTCTACGGAGAAGTTGCGCTTAGACTCTTCAATGACATCAAAGCCCGAGATATCCTGAAGCATGAGATCACAGATGATCCTATCAAAGTGCTCACTTTCGATGCGATCAATGGCTTCCTTCCCACTGGGGGTCACCGCCACTTCAAAGCCTCTTCTCTCAAAGAGTTTTTTTAGTGACTGCTGGATGAGGATTTCGTCTTCGACGATAAATATTTTTTTCATGGTAGGGGTAAACTTAGTATGAAGTGGGCTCCGCCACTTTCGTGATTAATATATTCCAGTTGCCCACCCATCTTGATGGCAAGGTTTCTGGAAAGAACGAGACCCAGGCCGGTTCCTTGGGCCTTGGTGGTGAAAAAAGGCTTAAAGAGCTTTCCGAGCTTATCCGCCGGAATACCCGGGCCATTATCTGAGACATGAATTTTTACAAAGCCTCCATCCTGATCTATCTGGATAGAGAGCGCCCCACGACGGTTGGCCTGTTTCATCGCCTGAGCGGAGTTCACGATGAGATTAAAAAGTATCTGAACCACAAAGATCAGAGGAACATTGAGTTCGATCGTTTCGGTTCCAGGGGAGAAGTGGATCTGCTTTTCCATCTCCCTTCCCTCACTTTTTGAAAGAAGAAGGGCTTCGTCGATCATCTTCTTAATTCTTACTGCTTTGGATTCGTGCTGGATCTGATAGAGATTAGAGAAGTTCTCCATGATGATCTGGCAGCGATTCACATTTTTTTCAATCTCTTCCATGATGAGCCGGGAGTCTTTATCCACCTCAAGAGTTCCAAAAATCTGAGAACTTAGTTTGAGGCCAAAGAGAGGGTTGCTGAGCTCATGGCGAAGAGTATTCAGAAGTTCTCCCAAGAGCGAAATTCTTTGAAAATGAAAGAGGTCAAAAGCATAGTGCCGAAGTTCATCTGAATCATAAAGATCGAGCTTAAAAGGTCCTTTGACCTTTTTATTAAAGAAGATATCTTTTTCCTGGAGCTCTTCGTGATAGAGATCATTCTGAAAAGCCACACCGGTGCTCATATTCTGGATCCGAAGCGGAAGAGGGAAATCCTTCAGGCAGGTTCGAAGCTCGGAGATTTTCTTGTCGGAAAATTCCTGGTCCACCAGTCGTTCGAAGTGGGGCTGAAGAAGTCCGATGCAGGTTTCAAACAGTTCGATCTCTTCTTTTCCGTAGCTTAAAAAGTCATGACGGGATGTGATGGCAACCAGACTGTACTTTTTTGAAAAAACTTCCTTCGCAAGAAAGCTTCCATTGAAGGGCAGGTTCAGTCCGGGAAAGCTTTCACTATGAAATGATTTAATCTTCGACTTCTTAATCGAGTTGAAGAACGTATTAAAACTTTTCACCTCGACCTGAGTGAGGATCTTTTCATCTCTCCAGAGAGACCCAAGGATCTGAGCCTTAGACTGTCCTTTAAGGTGAAGCACCACAAGAGCAGTTTGATAATTCTGGAGAAAAGGAAGTTCCAGAAGGTTCCGCATAAGATCGGTTAAACTTTGTGAATCCTGAGAAAGTGAACTAATCTTTTTTAAGATTTCATCCCAGAAATCTTTCACATTCTTTTCAGGATTGAGTGAGGCACTCGAAAAGATTTTTTTCTCGATGGACTGAATCGATTTCAAGATCTGTTCAAAGGATGACGTTTCTTTTTTATCGACTTCAGTAGCCGCGTAACTTTTGAGAATGGAAACAAGGTTTTTCCGGAAATAAGGAAAGTCACAGATGCCACCGTCAGGAAAACTAACCCAGAGACGAGAGTCTTTTTTTTGAAAAACGAGTTTTGCTTCCTGTGCCGGAACAAAGGTGAATTTCTGAAGGAGATCAGAGTCGATGGTAAACTCGTCCCAGATCTCCTGGTCGAAGTAGAGACTTAAAGTCCCAGGGATCGTCTGATGTTCGGGATGAGATCTATTTTCCACTGGGTTAAATTATCTTTTAATTCGTATTTAATCAATTCCTCGAGACCCAGAAGATCATGCTTTTGAAAGGCCTGGTTGATTCCTTTCATGACAAAGAGAAGATGAACGTGCGAGTCCTTGACCCGAGTAGGTACTTCAATCTGTCTCTTTCGTAGCAGTCGTGTCTGAAGAGTCGTGAGTTCCACGAATTGACTCACATTGAGAGTGAGTTTTGAGATCTGGTCATCCAGGAAATAGGTTGGCCCTTGTGTGTTCAGGTCTAAGGAGTGGATATCCGCTAGGATGCTTTGCAGAAACTCCTGAAGGACTGGAAGAGTCGAGAGGAGTGAATCATGAGAATGTGATAGCGGTTGAGTCATCCCTGACATATTTTCACCATCCTTAGTGTTGATACGTAAATGATAAGTGTTTTTCTCAGCGAATAACAGACTTTTTTGGTAGGGGCACTAACGCCGCTCGATGGTCTCAAGAAGCTCCTGGAAGGCGGTGAAGGCCTGGTGTTCCTCATGATAAATCAAAAGACTGTTCTCGACCTGTTCTCTGAAGTGGCTGCCGTCATTCTGACCCCGGCGGATGTGATAGAAATCCAGCAGGGGTCTTAGCATGGGATGAGAGTCGGAAAGTTTTCTTAGTGTTTCATCAATCTGCCGGAGATTTTCAAGATGGCCTTCGATGATCTGAGAGTCTGATGAGCTGGACTTAGCCTCTGCGAGAAGAATATCAAGGGAGGCCAGGGCATAGGTATGAAAACGCGCTATCTTTTTCAGGATACCAAGATAGAAACGGATGAATTCTTTCTGGGTAGGATTAATGGTCGGAAAGGCGGGTTCAAATTCTTTGAGTCCCAGGACAAAACTCCAGAGAACAAAATAGGCGAGATAAATGGGGTAAGACTCTTCCTGACCGCAGACTTGTTCGATGAATGAATCCCCCTCTTCAGAAAAACGAAAGCGATAAAGAGAGAGTTCTTCTGCTATTTCTTCATTCTTGCCGAGGATTTTTTCAAGCGCCTCCATGACCCTGGCCGCAGTAAAGCTTTGGACTTGAGTGGTAAGAATCCAGGTGGAATTGGTGGGCAGAAGATTTGAACCCTGAAACTTTTTTTGGAGCAGGAGATTTTGTGGGTAATTCACCAACAGAGGTTCAGGGCCAGCGGGTCCAATGAAAAAGGCACCTTCCTGGTCTTCTACTTTTGTCTCTGAGATATCGAGAATAGGAATTCCAGGAAAGCGTTTTGCTAAGAGGTTGAGAAGAGCTTCCTGTTCTCCAGCGGGAAATAGAGCCGTTGGAGACAAAGCAAAGACGAATCGTTTCAGGTGAAAGTCTTCCTCTTTAATTTCTGGAGCTTGCCCGATGCCCAGGATGTTTCTATAAATCTCCTCCAGGTGAAAACTAAGAAAAGGAACCGGGGACTTCAGAGTAAGAAGATATGTTGACCAGTGATCGGAGACCCGTATTTGTTCCTTCTGAGTATAGATGCCGAGTCGTTTTCTAATATCGAGACACTCCAGGAGTTTCCAGCTTGATTCTATGAGGGAGAGATTGACTCCCGAATCAAAAATTTCTCCCATGATCTCCGCTTCTTCAAAGCAAACCCGGTGCGGGAAGCCTGGAAACTGATTCTTTAGTGCCTCAAAGGAATGGGCGTTCATCAGGAGGGTTATTTCGGTATCAGGTAATTCTCGCAGGTATCTATGAATCACACTCAGGGTGGGATGAAGAAAGGAGGGAGCGTCTGTTTGGATAATAAGAATTTTTTTCAAGATCTTATTCTAACTCCCCTCTAGAGGCGGGAAAACAAAAGATAATTACCTGAGTTCAGTTTACGGGAATTTTTGACCGACTGTTTCATTTGCTCAGAGATCTTTTATGATGAAGATACCAACCTTCAAGGAGAAAAACGATGAGCAATCAGGGCCGGGCGGAAAGGATTTCAAACGAAATTGGAAATGTTATTCTTCAAGACCCGAAGTTAGCTCATGGAACCTGGAACGCTTTCTCTCTGATCATTCTGCCTCAGCCATCTTCGACGCTCAATTACGGATTCATTTACGATATCAAAGGCGTGGCCAGACCCTTCCGGACTGAAATCCCGGAGAATCTTCTGAATGAACTCAAAACTTCCCTCTTGGATGAGGGCAAGGAATGGCTTGCCTGCCGCCTGGAGATGAAGGCCGCTGGATGGGAGATGAGCTGGGAATTTGAATACGAGGATGCTGCACGCTTTCTCCCCCACTCGGATATGGAACTACTCGCTCGTGAACTCATGCCAGAGTTTGAAGATGATCAATTCTGGCAGTGCCCATTAGGTCACAACGTTCTTGCAAAGCTTCGCATCCTCACGCCGGAGATCTGTCAGGATTTCGATGACAGAGATCTCCACTGTATGATTTCGAATTGTTTTTTAAAGGCGATGAAATATGGTCTTTCAACTCGCTCCGATCTCGCGGGGTTTGCTCTCACCTGCTTCGAGGTTGCACCTAATTTCGACCATCACCCAGCTGTGAGGGCCGGTTTCCACAAGGTCTCTGAGATCCCGGGACCAGTCTGGAATCTCCTTTACGCTTCTGTTCCGGAGTATGCCTGGGCCCAGATGCGCGAAGAGAATTTCTACGATGGGAAGGCCTGGTTTGATGAACTTCCAAAAGCCTTAAACGAAGAAGTGGCCTGAAGAGGCCACTTCATTTTAAAAAAATTTAAGTGAGTCTTATTTCAAGTCTGTAAGGTTGTAGCCCTTAATATTCTCTTTCTGCCGGTGAGTCTGCTCGATCTCTTTTTTGAGTTCAATCTGATATTCCTGAAGCTTAACCAGCATCTTTTCATCGAGCTTTTTCATGTAGTCGATCTGACGATTGAACTCATCCTTCTTATCACTGGAGACGGCTTGCCAGTCCATCTGGCGGGAGATCTGGTCGATGACCCCATAGAGGCGGTCACGGTTTTCAGTGAACTGAGAAAGGTGAATATCATCCACCTCACGGGCGAGGGCTTCCTCGGTGAGAGTGATCGCTTTCAGGAGAAATTCCTGAAAGAGTTCTGTGAATTTTTCCATTAAGCGCTCTTTGAAGGAGTAGGGGTTGCGGGTTGGTTCTTGAGACTCTTGATGGCTTCGGTCCATCCATCATAGAGAGTGTTGAGAACTTTTAAGCAGCCTTCCAGTTGAGACTTGTCGATCTTGATGTTTGCCTGTGTGCTCGCGTAGAGAACGTAATCGTAGAGAGAGGAGAGCTCTTTAGCAACATCACCACCGACTTCGAAGTCGAGACTGTTGGAGAGCTCAACAACGATGTCTTGCATCTTGCCGATGTACTCACCTTTCTTGGAGATGTTATTTTGTTCGATGGCTTCAATGCCTTTCTTGCAGTTCTTAATTGCGGCTTGATAAAGCATGAGAAGGATCTGTTCCTTGCTTGCTGTTTCTACTGATGTTTTTTTATATGCACCTAAACCGTAACTCATGATCGATCCTCCTGATCTCTGTCATCATGCTATCACATTAACCGAGCTGGGGGCCCCCGGCAAAACCTGCTAGGCCAGCACCCTGACCTTTGATTCTTGAAATTGTCTCTTCCAGTCGGGCAAACTTGGCCTTGAGAATTTCCTCTTTTTGACCAATCATTCGCTGTCTGGTGGCGATCTGACGGTCAATCTGGCTGATCTGTGTCTGGAGCCCACCCTTACGGGACGAGAGCACTCCATTAGGAGACTGGAGAAGCATCCGCGCAGTCTCATCAAGGACATCGATGAAGCCGTCGGTCTTACCATTTACTTTATCGTATTTTCCGGTGAGGACCTGGGTCACTGCTTTGTAGTCACCGGAAAGTGCGTTCTCAAACTTCGCCTGGTCAAACTTTAAAAGACCGTCTCTCTGAAAGGAGATCCCGAGATCCCCGATCCGCATTGTCCCATTATCTGTTTTGATGGGATTGAAGACGGCTGCACGCAAACGGCTCTCGATAGTCGTAAGTGTAGAGTCACCACCGAGAGTTCGGGACGTATCGGTTTTTTCATCAAGTGTATTTTGCTGCTTAATAAATTTTAAAACATTGTTGATGCTCTCGACGAGTCCACCGATTTTTCCTCCGATCTTCTGAACGTCTTCAGTGATTTCGATGGAGAGTTCTTCTCCTGGCTTGGCTTTCTTGAGATCGATTGTCACTCCAGGAATGAGTTCGGTCGACTTGTTGGCCGGAAGCTCAATTTCGAAGCCATCAAGCTTAATTTTTGCGTCCTTGGCCGGATTCTCCTGCTCAAAAAAGAGATCCACTTCACCATCGACGAGATAGAGATAGGGGAACTCGGCTTTTTCGGCATCCCCAGTTTCATTCATAGAAAGGATCAAGCGCCAGGGCTCATCGCCCCCCTTACCGTCGTTAACGACGTTGGCACGCATCCCAAGATCCGGGTCGGAGTTAATGAGCTTGGCGATCCCCGAGAGAGTTGCATTCTCTTCATCAATGTAGATTTCTTTTTCATCTCCGTTCGGAAGGACGGCACGGATATAACCTACTCCCACATAGGTCTTATCCTTGTCTTCTACTCCGTTGGACATGGTGGATGATTTTTGAGCGAGTTCTAAGACTTCGAGCTGGTACTTTCCAGGCTCGGCGATGTTCTTGTCGGCGGTGACACCGATGTTAGTTGTTTCACCAGTGTTGACGGCGAGTTCTCGAAGCG
>CAZPFM010000045.1:0-9724 GCA_964585845.1 uncultured Bacteriovorax sp. | reverse complement strand
AAAGCAATCTTGGATCTTGCTCAAGCCCACTTCGATTTCACCACCATCTCCGCCCCCTTTGATGGCATCATGGATCGTCTTCGGGTCCGCTTGGGAAGTCTTGTGGACGAAGGTGAACTCCTTACGACTCTGTCTGATAATTCAACCCTTTGGGTCTACTTCAATGTTTCTGAGCGTGATTATCTGAATTACATGGAACTTAAAAAGATTAAAGGTGAGTCCCAGGCGACTGTGAAGCTCATTCTTGCCAACGGTAAAACTTTCGATCAGGCAGGAAAGATTGACACCATTGAGGCAGACTTTGATTCAGAAACAGGGAACGTCGCTTTCCGGGCAACTTTTCCTAATCCTGAAGGACTTCTTCGCCATGGAGAAACGGGAAATGTCGTACTCGCTGAAACCATCCAGAACGCACTTCTCATTCCTCAAAAAGCAACTTTCGAAGTCCTGGATAAGAAATTTGTCTTCACAGTTGATGAGAAAGGAAAGATTCAGCAAAAGGAAATTGAGATTGAAAGAGAGATCCCTCACTTTTTTGTGATGAAATCCGGTCTCACAGAGAACGACACGGTTCTCATCGAAGGACTGGGGAAAGTGAAGAAAGGACAGGTGATTAAAACGAAGATGGAAAATCCTTCAGCGGTGATGAAGAGCCTTGAACTCGCAGCGAATTAAGGAATACTTCCAGGAGATTCATCTATGTTTCAGAAATTTATTCACAGGCCGGTCCTGGCGATTGTCATATCGGTCCTGATCGTCTTTATAGGAATTCTTTCCATTAAGTCTCTTCCCATTTCCCAGTTTCCGGATGTGGCTCCACCACGGGTCATCGTGACTCTCTCCTTCCCCGGCTCGAGTGCAGATGTTCTTGTGAAGTCATCCATTATCACTCTAGAGCAGGCCATTAACGGTGTTCAGGGTATGCGCTACATTGTCTCTGACGCCACCAGTGCGGGGGAAGCTTCGGTTCAGGTTCTCTTTGAACTTGGTACTGACCCCAATGCGGCCTTAGTTCAGGTTAAGGCACGGGTGGATCAAGTGATGAGTAAGTTACCTCCCCTGGTGCAGCTAGAAGGAGTCATTGTCCAGCCGGTTCAGCCTTCCATGCTCATGTACGTGAATCTCTTTTCAACAGACAAGAATGCCGATGAGAAGTTCCTCTTTAACTATGCCAACGTTTATCTTTTGCCCGAACTCCGGCGGATCAATGGTCTCGGTCAGGCCCGGATCCTCGGATCACGTCAGTATGCCATGCGGGTCTGGCTAAATCCGGACAGAATGCGGGCCTACAAGGTTTCCACCAAAGAAGTAATGGAGGCAATGGCCGAGCAAAGTATCATTGGCCGCCCGGGGCGAGTAGGTCAGAGCTCAGGGAAAACAGCACAGTCACTTGAGTATGTCCTCGTCTATGAAGGCTGGTACAATCAGCCTGAACAATACGAAAATATTATTATTCGGGCCAATCCGGAAGGGGAAATTCTTTACCTGAAAGACATTGCCAAGGTCGAACTTAATTCTGAGTTCTACAACATCTACTCTAACGTGGATGGATACCCAGCCGCTTCCGTTATCTTCAGACAAACCTCCGGCAGTAATGCCTCTGAAGTTATTGAGGAGATTAAAGCTAAGCTTGAAAGCCTGAAGGAAACATTTCCTCCAGGAATGGATTATAAAATCTCTTATGATGTCTCAAGCTTCCTTGATGCGTCTATCGATAAGGTTCTTCATACTCTCGTCGAAGCCTTCATCCTTGTGGCCCTCGTGGTCTTTATCTTTCTCGGTGACTGGCGCTCAACACTTATTCCCACTATTGCCGTTCCGGTCTCTCTCATCGGGGCTTTCTTTTTCATGAAGTTCTTTGGTCTGACCATCAACCTTATTACACTTTTTGCTCTTGTCCTTGCTATCGGTGTGGTGGTGGATGATGCCATTGTTGTGGTGGAAGCGGTTCATGCCAAGATGGCAGAAGAACATTTAAACCCCTACAACGCCGTGAAATCGGTTTTAGGAGAAATCAGTGGTGCAGTAATTGCCATCACCTTTCTCATGACGGCGGTCTTTGTTCCTGTGGCCTTTATGCCCGGCCCTGTGGGTGTTTTCTACCGAGAGTTCTCCATTACCATGGCCACTTCCATTGTCCTCTCTGGAGTGGTAGCCCTGACTCTCACTCCCGTTCTCTCAGCAATCATTCTTAAGCCGCACCAATCTCATCAGTCCCAACGGCCAAAAAACCCCGTCTCCCGTTTCATCGCAAGCTTCAACGTTTTCTTTGAGTCCCTCACGAATCGCTACACTGGACTTCTTCAGAAAATCTCTCACCGTAAAGGACTCACACTTCTTATCCTGGTTGGTTTTATGGCGGGAATTTTCCTTGTGAGCTCCCTAGTGCCTCCGGGATTTGTTCCCAATGAAGATCAGGGAATGCTCTATGCTATCGTCCAGACTCCACCCGGATCAACTATTGAAAAAACAAATGATGTGGCCCAGAGACTCCAAAAGGTTGCCCGGGAGATTGATGGAGTCGACTCTGTCACATCTCTGGCAGGCTATGAAATCCTGACGGAGGGTCAGGGATCCAACGCAGGAACCTGCCTCATCAGTCTTAAACCCTGGTCTCAAAGAAAGCAGTCGGTTCACGAAATCGTTGAAGAACTAGAAGAGAAAACCCGAGACTTTGGCGCTGTGATCGAGTATTTCGAACCACCGGCCGTACCCGGTTATGGTGCTGCAGGAGGAATTTCTCTACGCATGCTGGATAAATCCGGAAGCTCCGACTATCGCCACTTTGCAGAGGTTAACGATGAGTTCATCGCGGCCCTTAAGAAAAGACCTGAGCTCACTGGTGTCTTTACCTTTTACTCCGCCAACTTTCCACAATACGAACTGAAGATCGACCGAAAGATTGCTATGCAAAAAGGTATCAACATCGGTGAAGCGATGGAAAACCTCAATATCCTCATCGGTTCCACCTATGAGCAGGGCTTTATCCGTTTCGGACAGTTCTTTAAAGTTTATACTCAGGCCTCTCCGGAGTTCCGCCGACTCCCTTCAGACATCCTGAATCTCTATGCGCAAAATGATAAAGGAGAGCAAGTCCCCTATTCATCGTTTGTCACGATGGAAAAGACCCAGGGACCGAATGAAATCACCCGCTACAATGTGTACATGTCTTCAGCAATCAATGCTCTTCCAAGCGAGGGCTATACCACGGGAGATGCTATCCGGGCGGTGAAGGAAGTTTCTCAGAACCTTCCTCGTGGCTATGAAGTGGGATGGGAAGGATTGACCTACGATGAAGCTCAACGGGGAAATGAAGCAATCATCATCTTCGGTGTGGTTCTGATCTTCGTTTATCTTGTGCTCTCGGCCCAATATGAGAGCTTCATCATTCCTTTTGCAGTTATTCTCTCCCTTCCACCAGGAATTTTTGGATCTTTTATTCTTCTCAAGGCCATGGGACTAGCCAATGATATCTATGCTCAGATTGGTCTTATCATGCTCATTGGGCTTCTCGGGAAAAACGCCGTCCTCATCGTAGAATTTGCCAAGCAAAAACAAGAGCAAGGTTTCACCGTTCTGGAAGCCGCTATAGAAGGAGCCCGAGCACGATTCAGACCAATTCTTATGACCTCCTTTGCCTTTATCGCAGGCCTTGTGCCTCTGGTGATTGCCACGGGACCTGGAGCAAAGGCCAATCACACCATCGGGGCCTGCGCTCTGGGGGGCATGCTCTTTGGAACTATATTCGGTGTCCTGATCGTTCCCGGTCTCTACTACATCTTCGGCTCTCTCGCCGAAGGTCGCCAGCTCATTAAAGAAGAAGATGAGCGTCCACTCACTGAAGAAGGACATCACTATGTTAATTAGAAGCTTACCTGTTGTCCTTTGTGTCTCTCTCCTTTTTCAGGCGTGTGCTCCTACGCTACCTTTTATAAAAAAAAATGATATGAAACTTCCGGAAAAGTATCCCAAATACACAGAAGCATCAAAGTCCACTTATAAAAATGGATTAAGTGCAGCGGAAGTAAACTGGAAGGATTTTTTTGCAGATCAGGGCCTTCTGCCTTTAATTGAGACAGCTCTTAAGAGCAATATCGAACTTGCTCTCAGAGAGCAGGAAGTCAACATCACTAATAATGAAGTCATGGCCAGACAAGGTGAATATCTACCCGTCTTCTCGGCCAATGCACACGGGGGTGTGGAAAAAACTGAACGTTTTAGCACAGAAGATGCCAATGAGCCGATAAAATTTGCCCGCTATGGGGTTTCAGCGAGCTGGGAAATTGATATCTGGAAAAAACTCCGGAACGCCTCAAAGTCAGCCTACCACAAATACCTCTCCTCTATCGAAGGTCGACGGTTTGTCGTGACTGGAGTCGTTGCAGAAGTCTCCAGCACTTATTTTGAACTTCTCGCGATGGATAACCAGTTGGAGATTATTAATTCCTACGTGAAGATTCTCTCTCAGATCAGAGAAATGGTTCAGCTTCAGCAGACGGCCGGCCGGACGACATCTCTGGCCGTGAAGCGTTTTGAAGCCGAGGTTCTCAAAAACCAGGCGAGGCTTTATAATCTCAGGCAGAAAATCGTTGTGACAGAGAACAAGCTTAACACTCTTCTTGGGCGCTTCCCTCGTCCGATTCGAAGGGATTGGAAAAAATTCCTCGACATCGCCTTTTTGAATGTTAAACCCTCGATTCCTTCAGAGCTTCTGGAAAACCGACCGGATATTAAAAGTGCAATGAATGAACTTGAAGCTGCAAAGCTCAACGTCTCTGTGGCCCGGGCCCGGTTTTATCCAGCGCTCTCAATCGATGGGGAATACGGATACGAGCAATTTAACGGGAAGCATTTTGATGGGACAGCAAATTCTATCTTCTACGGACTTGCCGCAGGACTCACCGCCCCTCTTTTAAACAGACAGGCCATCAAGGCCGATTATTACTCAGCTAATAACCGCCAGATTCAAGCCGTCTATCAATATGAATTGGCCCTCATTAACGCCTTCGCCGAAGTCTCCAACCAACTGAGTAAGCTTAAAAACTACGATAAGATGTTTGATCTAAAGCAAAAAGAAGTAAAGGCTTTGGGCCAGTCTATCAATATCTCAAACATGCTCTTCAAGGCCGCTCGGGTGGACTATATCGAAGCCCTTTTCACTCAGCGAGATGCCCTTGAGGCCCAGCTAGAACTCATCGAAGTCAAAAAAGATCAGCTCATCGCATCGGTTGAACTCTACAGGGCCCTGGGTGGCGGTTGGAAAGGCATTTCCGAGGGTTATAAGTTGAATTACTAATTCCAGAAACTGAGAGGAGATTGTATTCTCCTCTCATGAAGAGACTCCCATTTTCAATTCAAGCCACGGCTCCTCGTTCCCGCGCCCGTGCAGGCCGGATAAAAACTCTTCACGGCGATGTGGAAACACCCGTCTTCATGCCCGTAGGAACCCAGGCCACCGTTAAAAGTCAGACCGTGGACTCCTTAAAGAAAGTTGGATCCTCAATTCTTCTCGCCAATACCTACCATCTCCTCTTAAGACCCGGCATCGAGGTCATGGAAAAATTCGGTGGTATTCATCGCTTTATGAACTGGCAGGGTCCAGTTCTCACCGACTCCGGCGGCTTCCAGATCTTCTCTCTCAGTAAAGATATCAAACTGAATGAAGAAGGCGCTCTCTTTAAAAGTTATGTGAATAATCAGTCCATTCTTCTGACCCCTGAACTCTCCATTAAAACTCAGAGGGCGATTAATTCGGATATTATGATGGTGCTGGATCAGTGTATCCCCTCCACCGCCAATTACTCTGAGGCCAAAGCCGCCATGGAGCTCACTCACCGGTGGGCCGCAAGATCCCTGGCCGCCCGAGGTGACTCTCCCCAGGCGCTCTTTGGTATTGTCCAGGGGGCCCTCCACTCGGAGCTTCGCCGGCAGAGTGCGGAAACTCTCTCTACGATGGATTTTGATGGACTTGCTATCGGAGGACTGGCGGTGGGAGAGTCCCGCTCTGAAAGGGAGGACTTCACCGAACTCTCCGTTTCTTATCTGCCAGAAGATGCACCAAGGTATCTGATGGGTGTGGGCTCACCTATCGATATCCTGGAAGCGATCCATCGAGGGGTGGATATGTTTGATTGCATCCTTCCGACTCAATATGCCCAGCGGGGGATTGCCTTCACCTCATTAGGAAAGCTTCAGTTACGCCGAAGTCTCTATAAGCTCTCAGAAGAAAAACTTGATCCAGCTTGCGATTGTGGGACTTGCGAAAATTATTCCCGGGCCTACCTCCATCATTTGATAAAGACCCAGGAAGTTTTAGGCTGGCATCTTCTCTCTCAGCACAATCTGGCCTTTTACCACGCTCTTATGAAAGAGATCCGAAATAAGATTCTGGAGGGAAGTTTCTCAGAATATTATAAGCAAATGAGAGAGGAGCTTATTCGGGGAGATGCAGAAGAGAAGATTCAGACCCCTCGGATTAAACTTAAAGATCGAGGCATGAATCTCGGAGACTTTGAAATCCTCACTCACGTAAAAGGTTTTTCAAGCATTCGTCAGAAAAGTTCCGGTGAGGTCATGCATTCTGTGAATCATCCGGATGAAGAAGCCCGGGCCATTTACATTGGGCCAGCGGCCATTGAAAAAAGAATCTCTCTCGATCGAGAACTCATCGTTTGGGATGTGGGGCTCGGGGCCGGGCATAATTCCATGGCCCTCATCAAAAAGATTGAGGAGCTTAAATTCGATGGGCAGGTTCGAATCATCAGTTTTGAACAGGACCTTGACCCTTTAAAGCTTGCTCTCAACAACTCGGCTTTCTTCCCTCACCTCCATCATCCTGCCCCAGCTGCCTTGATAAATGAATCTCAGTGGTTATCCAAAGATGGCAAGCTTCACTGGCAACTGAGTTATGGAAATTTCCTTGATCAATGGGAGAAGCATCCTTCCCCTCAGATAATATTCTTCGATCCTTTTTCCTTTCACACCAATCCGGAACTCTGGACGCTGGAAGTCTTTCAAAAAATCTTTCTTCATTGTCAAAATGAGAAGACTCAATTGCTTACCTACACGGCATCCACGCGGATCCGATCTCTCCTGCTGGCCGCAGGGTTCTTTGTGGCCCAAGGTCCTTCCTCAGGGCCAAAAGAGAGCACCACCCAGGCCTATACTCATCCCGCATTAATAAAAGATTTAGGGGCGACCCTTTTGAGCAATGATTGGCTCGCCCATTGGCATCGCAGTAGCGCCAAAGATCCATCACTGACTGAAAAGCTAGAAAATCATCCTCAGTTTCAAGATGTGGTATCATAGATTAAATATAAAAATGAAAGGTGGTTAGACATGGATGAAGGACAATTCAATATTCAAAAATTAAAAGAAATCTTCGCCGATGCTGAGGGTGAAAGAACTATTGAAGTGACTGAAGATGAGTATCAGGCACTCTTAACAGAGGCCATGGTCAATAAAATGAATGTGACAAAAGGTGACGATCACTTTGTTTTGAATCTTCCCAACGTCAAAATTAAGATCGTCTTTGAGCTTGAAGATGATGACTTACCGCTCTGAGTCATTTCCGGTGTAAACTTTTTCCTGTTTATATGAGTGATAAATTATTTATAATCAGGGAATGGAATCTGAAGATGTTTTCATTCTCCAAAAGATTATCGCCATCGGTAATGGCGACTGGTCGCCTGAGCTTCTCGCCTTAGAACTAGATCAGTCCTCCTCAAGAATAGCAAAAGCAATCGATAATCTTCGCCACGCCAAACTTCTCGACTCCCATCATCGATTCATTCCTGAGAACACCAAGAATTTCTTATTGAAGGATCTTCATCGATACTTTCCCGCACGCCCTGGAAAACTTGGAAGAGGCATTCTCACGGGTGCAAAACCTGGGACCTACTTTTGTGTGGGCCTCTCCTATGCTTCAATATGGATATGGCCTTTAGAGAATGGACCTGATTTAGGCTATGAGATAACCCCTCTCTCATCGGGATGCTGCTTTGCTGTTACTCAGGATGTGAGGCTAAAAAAAATTCTTGCGATTACGGAAACTCTCCGGGTAGCTGGCCCCGAAGCTCAGGAATGGGCGGAGTACTCGTTTAAGCAGAACGGTCTTTTCTAGATTTTCCAAAGACTTTCTTTTCGAGTTTTTCCTCGAGTCTATTGGAATGAAATTTTAACAGCACTTCGTACATCTCATTGACGGAAAGACCGTAGATCTCCACGAGCTTTAACAGGGTTTTTACCGGCACAGATCCACTTGCATTGCGCTCCCATTGAGAAAGACTTTGAAACTGGCTCATCTTCAGGGCACGGGCCACATCTCCTTGGGAGAGTCCGGCATTCTCCCGGGCGATGCGAAGATAGGCACCGAGATCACCTTCTTCAATCGCATTCTTTACAGAAATGGAGTCTTTAACCTTTTTAGAGCTCATGTTAAAATTATAAGCCAAAGAAGAGGATATTCAAATGAATCTCAAGGCCAAGATTTATTCCATAGACTCAGATGATGACTTTAATCAGGGAAGCCTTGAGCGCTTTAAGGCCCTCGCTCTTCGGTATCAGGAGATTGGGGCCCTTTATAACATTCGGATTCATGCTTTCCGTGGTCCTGATTTTCCCTACCTCTCAAAGGCTACTCCCGAAGAAAGGAAGAAGGCTGCCGACTTTCTTGAACTCATCCTCTCCATTCACGAAGAAACACTGGCCCAGGCCAGTGAAGCACCTATTAATACAAAGCAACTTCTCTGGCGGGCATTGGGAAGGTACTCACTGGTTCCCGGAAGAGATATCTTTGATCACATCACTGAAGAAGACGTCGTGATCATTTACGATGAAAACCAGCAAACAATTTTCTGGAATCTTCAGTTCTTCAAGGTTTCTAGTCTTTCCGTTGAGGAGCTATTCTTTGGGAAATGGTATGAGTTTACCAGGAGAGCACCCGAGATTCAGGAAAAGCTCTACCAGATGGCCGTGAACGTGATCTCAGGAAAAATTACGGGGAATTTCATTCCCGATGTCCCTCCCCATGAAGTCGAGGAGATCGACTCTCTGGAAAAAATCAGGACAATGATGGAGCTTCCGATGTGCTCAGTGCTGACAAAGAAGGGAGCCTTCGGTGGAATTTTGGTGGTTCAGAGAATGAAAGTTCTCAGTTAACGATTCCCAAACCTCGCAGAAAGTCCAAGAGTGTATTGAGAGTCATATTTCCCCTCAGCATTTCTTATCAAGGTCACTCCCGCATTGGCAGCTAAGATAGAAGAAAATGCCAGCTGAAGACCCGCCCCCGCATAGGGATCAATTCTTAAAGGATTTTCTTTTTCTTCTGAAACACCATTCGTCGTAACGGTTGTTTCTCCTTGCGAGGCCCTGCCTCCGGCACGAAGATAAAAGCCTAAAAAAGAGGCCACTGGAATAGTGGAACGCAGACCCAGGCTTAGGCGGTCGGAAGTATCCTCCACCTTTTGATTCAGGGCCGGGTAATCTTCTCGGGACTGGGATCGCGTGACTTCAGCTTCCCCGGAAAGAGGAGTCGTTCCATAAAGAAGCCTTAAACCATAGGTGGCCCGGGTGACATATCTCGGGGGCTCAGGATAACGGACAAGGGCCGTCTCTACACCATAAAGAGGCTCAAAGGTGAGACGAGCCTCCTGGGCGGCCAGAGTGAAGGGGAAAAGAAAACAAAGGGAAAAGATAAGCTTCTTCATCCTTTTATTTTCTTAGA
>CAZPFM010000044.1:0-9774 GCA_964585845.1 uncultured Bacteriovorax sp. | reverse complement strand
CATTAAGTTCTACTCATTCAATGATCAGTACTTCATGGGAAAAATTCAGGAATGCTACGTCTCGGGTTTTTTTGATAAGAACCCGCGGATTAAAGACATGGCCTACCGGCTCCTTTTTGAGAAGGCACCAAAGACCATTCGGTGTGAGGAATTTAAGCAGCGAATTCTTAATCAGGACGAAGACCACATCAACGAAAAGATCGTGAAGCGGGCCGAAGATAAGATCAAAGAGATCCGGGATATCTTAAAAAAGAAGGGCGGGGAAGAGGACTGGATCCTCGAGGATCTTCCTAAAAAACACATCATCTTTGTGAAATCCAAGCGGCGCCTGGTGAAATCAAAAACCTCGGAGAATCTTCTGCTCGAGCGGGATCCGGCCAAAATCCTGATGGATGACGGTGAAGTTCGGCTCTTAGGGGATGTGGAAAACTCGATTATTTCGGATCTGCAGGATAAGTTTAATTTCGTTCCGAATGTTTACTGCTCAGAGAGTGCTTACGAGCTTCTCCAGAGGGAAGGGATCATCGACTAGCGATTCTGTCAGGTATTTCCGTATTCTTTACTTTCTTCGTTTTATCTCGGTACAATGCTTGCATGATGTTAAAGAAGGTAACGAGGTGATTTTTCACCCGAAAGGCAGGTTTTTAGGATGTTAACCGGTCGCGCACTTCCTGGTCAGAGAAACACAAATCACCAGAATTATTTATTTCATTTGGATAATCTCTCCGTTGATTTCGGAAAGATCCGTGCGCTTAAATCCGTGCAACTCACCATCCATCCGGGAGAAATCCTCTTCTTAACTGGCCCTTCTGGTGCCGGAAAGACCACACTTTTGAGTGTCCTCGGGGGCCACATTGAGCCCACTTCCGGAAAAGCAATTCTTCCTCACCACAAATCTTCCAAGCACTTCGTGGCTTCGGTTTTTCAGGACCTACGTCTCTTCCCCAAGAAGAGCTGTGAAGAAAATCTCTGGATGGCCTATGATGGGTCTCTCTACTCTTCCAAAAATGAATTTCAAAAAGAACTCGAAGACTTCTCCCGCATCCTCGGCGTCTATGATCATTTAAGCCAGAAGATCACTGATTGCAACGGGGGACTTAAGCAGAAGGTCGCAATGATCCGGGCCCTTCTTGCGAGACCTACTGCACTCTTGGCCGATGAACCGACGGCGGCACTGGATAAGGATAACTCTTACCGACTTTTTGAAGTTTTAAATCACCTCAATCATAAAAAAGGGCTCACTCTCGTTTGGGCCACACACAATAAAGAACTCATTAAGCAGTTTCCCGGAAAGATCGCGCATCTTGATGGGGGACGACTGGTTTACTCGGGGCATGCATGTTTTATCTAAAAGAATTTTTCAAATCCCTTGGAGAAAATCTCTTTCGCGGATTCTTCTTTTTTCTTTTTACATGCCTTCTTGCCTTTTCTCTCACTCACAGACCTTGGGTCGCTAAGACTGTAGAGAAGATCACTCCGGAAAAGATGGTGAATCCTTACTTTGCGATCGTCATCGACGGCACACTGAATCCCGAGTCTGTTAGGCTAGCGGCTTCAAAGCTTCCAGGTGTCCTTGGTATCACCACCATGGCCGATTCGGATAAGAAGATCTCGGCACTTGTTTCTGATTTGGGAAGCGAGTACACACTTCCTAAAGAACTCATGAACTTCCAGACCTTAAGAGTGATCCTGAGTCCCAGTCTTTCTAAGGAATCATTGAGTTTCATTCGTAAAGAAATCACAAAAGTGGGAAGTAAGGATCACCTGACAGCAACGGAAATAAAGTTTCCGGAAGTGGCAGGGGTGATGAATGCTCATCCTTTCTACGCCTTTCTTCGTAGTGCAGGGGACTGGGGAATCATCGGAGTCCTGGCCATCTTGTGGATCGTAAGCTTCTGGCTCTCCTATGATGTTTTTCGCTCGCGCGCTTACATCATTGAAAAATTTCAACGCAAATCCATGGTGGCCGGAAAAGCCTATCTCAGCGGACTACTTATCGTGAGCGTTCTCTTCAGTGCTCTGGGATTTTTAAACGGGACGCTGAAGTTTTTTGATCTCATTCTTCTGGCCATGATCTTCTCGGTCTTTGGAACCTTTTCTCTTCAGAGCTGGCGGTGGAAATCCGCATGATGAAAGCTCCTCTTTTCCTCACTCTTTTTCTGTCTCTTCAAGGCTTCGCCGCGATCCCGAAGAAGGCGCAGGATGATCTGGTTAAGTACAGAACTGAGGTGATGGAACTCGGAGCAAGGCTTTCAACGCTGGAAAAGGAGATTGGCTCAAAGAACAATCTTTATCTTTCAAGTGTGGAATCCATCAGGCGTTTTGAAGGTGACATCGCTCTTTATAAGGATAAATTAAAATCCGTGCGCCTTGAGGTCATGAAGTCGAGATCCGAGAACCGAAAGATTCTTCAGAGCTATCTGGTGGAGAGTCAGAATGAGGCCACAGAGGCCTGGCAAAGAAAGGTTCACCTCGAACTTCTGAAGACGGCCCAGGAAAAATTAAAGAATAAAGAACAGGAACTCATTTCTCTGGAAAATAAAGTAGTGGAGTTTGACCAAAAACTTGCTGAGCTTAAGCAGGACGAGGTGGAACTTCAGTCAGTGATCTCGGAGCTTGAGGGGCGTAAGAAGACGGCCATGGACCGCTACCTCACTAAGGTTGAGGCCAAGAAGAAAGCAGAGAGCCGGGTGCATAAAGCAAAGCTTGCCACACGTCTTAAAAAGGTCCGTAAGGAGCTGCGTCAATCGGCCATCGTGGCCACAAAGCCAGAGCGCCTTTTTGCTCCTCCGCTTGCCGATTTTTCTGGTTATAAGTCTTCAGCTAAAGGTGTGACCTTTCACTTTAAAGCGATTCAGCCAGTGAAGGCCACAGGAGCGGGGAAGATCGTGTTTGCGGGAGATCTCGCAAGTTACGGTCAGGTGGTGATGATTGATCACGGTAACGATCTTCGTTCTGTCATTCTGGGAAAGATGACTATTAAGGTTAAGAAGAATGATTCGGTGAAGAACGGGGCAATCATTGCCTACACTCTCAACGATACGAAGGAAGATCAGAATCTCTACTTCGAAGTCCGTAAGAAAAACACCGCTCAGAACACTATTTTGTGGTTAGAAAAGGATGGAGTGAGTAAAATTTAAGACGATGTAATCACGCATTTTCTCGTCTTATCTGGAGTACTCATGGGATCCATTGCCCGTCTCTTTTTCACTCTTATTCTCCTCACACCACAACTCTCTCTGGCCGATAAGAATGTGAAGAAGGATCTTCCTCCGGCACCGAAGCTCACGGAAAATAAATCACGTTTTGAACAACTCGAACTTTTTAACAAAGTTCTTCACCTCATTGAAACTCAATACTATCGTCCAGTCTCTACAGAGAAGCTTGTTGAAGGTGCCTTAAAGGGCATGATGGAGACTCTCGATCCCCATTCCTCATTCCTGAATAAGGAATACTTCGAGAAAATGCAGAATGATACAAAAGGGGAGTTTGGAGGTCTGGGCCTTGAAGTCACTCAGAAAGATGGTGTGATCTATATCATCACTCCCATCGAAGATACGCCGGCCTTCCGCGCTGGAATTAAGCCTAAAGATAAACTCGTTGAGATTAACCATGAACCCATCGTCGGTATGGGTCTGGAAGAAGCCACTGACCTCATGAAGGGAAAAGTCGGGGAGAAGATCACACTTGGAATCCTAAGGGACAATGAGGAGAGTATCCGTCAGTTCACCATAAAGCGTGAGATCATCAAGGTGAAGCCAGTGAAGTATGATCTCCTTCAGGATCAATACGCCTATATCCGCCTGAGCCAGTTTCAGAAGCGCTCTGCAGAATCAGTAACGGAAGCTCTCAAAGACCTCACCGCCAAGGCCAAGAAAAAGGGCGGTCTTAAAGGAATCATTCTCGACCTTCGCTCCAATCCCGGGGGTCTATTGGATCAGGCCGTGGATGTCTCCTCAATTTTTTTGAAAGAAGGTATCGTTGTCTCTACCGAGTCCCGGGATCCTCAGAATAAAGATATCCGCTACGTTAAAAAGTCCGGATACAAAGAACTTGATACTCCTATGATCGTTCTCATTAATGGAGCTTCCGCTTCGGCTTCAGAGATCGTCGCCGGTGCTCTCCAGGATTATCAGCGTGCGGTTATCATGGGGTCCCAGTCATTCGGTAAGGGCTCTGTTCAAACCGTTGTTCAGCTAGATAAGAATAACGGGGCTAAGCTCACGATCGCTCAGTATATGACTCCAAAGAATCGGCGGATCCAGGCCCAGGGGATTACTCCAGATGTGCGGGTGGAAGAGATTGATCAGAAGGCTTTTGAAAAAGATCAAAGAGAAGACCGCTACATCCGCGAAAAGGATCTTCAGGGGCATCTCACTGCAACCATCGAAACCGAAGCAGAAAAAAAAGAGCGGGAAAAGCGTGAGCGCAAAGCTCGTGCCGAACGAATCCGGGAGATGCAGGAGCGTAAGAAAAACCGTAAAAAGAAAATTGAAGATGAACCCTTTAAGCCGTTCAATCCTTCTCAGGACTATCAGGTCCTCCAAGCTATCCGGTACATGAAGGGTTTTAATGTCTTTGAGTCCTTTCTTAAGCAGCAGAAGTAATGATTGGAATGAAAGTCGCCTCTGTCTCCGATCTAGTGGGACATATTAAGTCCACCCTCGAAGATACTTTCCATGAAGTCATGGTGGAAGGAGAGGTGACCAATCTCTCGGGTTCTGGGGCCGGTCACTATTACTTCACACTCTCTGATGATGAGGCTTGTATCTCCTGCGCTTTATTCAAAGGGGATGCCATGAGAAATCCCATCATGCGCACGCTAAAAAACGGAGATAAGATTCTGGTCTTAGGACCTTTAAGTGTTTATCAAAAGCGCGGTACCTTTCAGATTATTGCCAAAAGAATTGCTCCGGCCGGAGAAGGACAACTCAAACTTCAATTTGAGCGGCTGAAAGCTAAGCTTGCCTCCGAGGGACTCTTTGATCTTGATCGAAAGAAACCTCTGCCAACATTTCCTAAAAAAATAGCAGTCATCACAGCGAAGGGAGGGGCGGCCCTTCAGGATTTTCTCAATGTTTTAAAGCGCCGATCTCTCTGGCTTGATGTGGTGATCGTTCCCGCCCTGGTTCAGGGTGACGGAGCTCCAAAATCTCTGCGGGATGCTCTCCTCAATGCTCAGAAAATCTCAGGCGTGGATGTCATCGTACTCACTCGTGGTGGGGGAAGCCTTGAAGATCTCTGGGCCTTCAATGATGAGAATCTTGTCCGGATGATTGATGCCTGCGAGATTCCTGTGATCTCGGCCGTGGGTCATCAGGTGGATTATTCTCTATGTGACTTTGTTTCAGATTTTCGGGCCGAAACACCTACAGCCGCTGCAGAGACTCTCTCTCAGCCACAAACTGAACTACTCGCTCGTATAAACTTCTGCCAGACTCATATGCGCTCAGGTCTTTTTAAGCTCAAGCAGCATGTGGAAATTATGAATCATAAATTTCATCCTCGGGAACTTCAGCGGATCATCTGGGAGAAGCTTCAGCGTGCTCAGAAAAAGCTCGGGGAAATTCGCTTACGAGACAGGGCCCATGAACTCATAGGTCTGAAGGAATCTGCTCAGCGAGTGGACGAATCGATTTTAAGGCTCCAGCATTCTCTAAAGTTTGCAGTGGAGAAAGAAAAATCCAATCTTAAAAGCATCGAGGGAGTCCTCGGTGCACTCAATCCAAATAATGTTCTAGGCCGCGGCTACGCTTACCTCGAAAATGAAGAGGGGCTTGTCATCGGCTCTCACGCCCAGTTCAAATCTTCTCCCCCGGAATCGGTCTTAAAGATCAATTTTCATGATGGGGTAGGAAGAGTAAAGAAGGAGGGAAAATGAAAATCATTTTATTAGCTTTTGCCATCGGAACTGCCGCTTGCGCACAGAAATTTGCCAAGGCTGCCGAAACCCAGGAAATCATCAAACCTGGTGATGTGAAGTTTCTTGAGTTCGAAGTGAAATCAAAGAACCCAACCCTCGATTGTAACGGGGAAAAGGTAAAAGTCTTTGTGGGTGAAAATAAGGGACAAGCGATCGTCCGGGAGAGCTATTTCTCACCTATGAAACCTTTTATTTGTGAGCTCAAAGAGAATGGGCAGGTCACTCATAAGTTTAAATTCAAAGTTCTTGATAAAGAGTACAAGTCAGAAGTTCTCCGGGTGGACATGAAACGAGTGCGTCTGAATAAAAAGGATCAGGCACGGGCCAATAAGGAGCAGGTCATGCTCAATAAGATCTGGGCTTCTTCAGTTGATGAGTTTCAGTTCTCCGAGCCATTCATGGCTCCTCTTAAATCTCACATAACCTCGGTCTACGGGACCCGTCGCCTCTATAATAAAAACAAAAAAGGTCAGCACCTTGGGACAGACTTCCGTGCCGCCATCGGGGAAAAGATCCCTGCGGCCAATCGTGGGAAAGTCGTCTTCTCAGGGGATCTCTTCTACACCGGTGGAACAGTTATCCTCGACCATGGACTCGATGTCTTTACTGTCTACGGTCATCTGTCCAAGCCCATCGCTAAAGAGGGAAGCATCGTTGAGCGCGGAGACATCATTGGTCTATCCGGAAACTCAGGAAGAACAAGTGGACCTCACCTTCACTGGGGGGTTAAGATCCAAAATCAGTACATCGATGGCTTCTCACTCATTGACGAAACTCAGAGAGTCTTTGCGAATAAAAAATGAAAGAGTTCTCCTCGTTTTTCTCATTCCGAATTGATCCGAGTCTTGCGATGGAAATTCGCAAGGAACTCGAGGTGACCCTGGAAGATTTTCCCCTCGCGGAAGTCATTCGGGTAAGTGATTCCCCGAGGGATCCCAAGCGCGTGATGGTGGACTTCATCTCTGAGGCTTCCCTCCTGGAAGCTTCTCCGGCAGAAGCGAGCTTTAAGATCTGCATTCTCGATAAGAACCAGGGACTTTTTAGCTTTGGTCAGAATATCGAAGAGTCCATTGCAGATGCTATCCTTGATTCGGGTTTTGACGCTGATCAGATCAGTCGCTTAGTGGCTTCAGAACTTGAGCGGGAAGTGGCCGCCAGAGAAGAGGCGATTCACTTCCAGAGTTTGAAGAATCTGAAAAAATTTGAACAGAAGGCGAAGGCCGTAACTCAGAGACGCCTTGAAGAAGACTCTGGGATCTCCTCTGAGGCCCTGATGGACTTTGTTCAGGGACTAGTGGACCTGGAAAAAGAACTCATTCAAAGCGATGGGATCACAAAGATCACAAAGATTATTAAGCAATACGCTAAAAACCATCTCGATAAGCACCGTTTTCAGCTCTGGCAATCTCAGGATCTCTCAGGGCTAGAGGTTTCTAAGAACTTTCTTCCGCTTCCCCGCTACAAAGGAAATTTTCTTTCCATGGAGCTTAACTGGGATGAGGAAGATCCTTTTAAGATTGTCCGAAAGATTTTCTTTTACCAAACTCTCTTAAATTTCTTTCTCTCAGGAACGGAAAGCGAAGATCCCTTCTTCGACGAAGGTCTCTGGGAAAATATCCTGGACTCAATCCCATTCCCTGTCGCTCTTCTGACCCGAGAAGGGGACATCTGTCAGCACAATTCCCTTTTCTCCAAGCTCAACTTTCCGCCTTCTGACTGTTTGGGACTAAAGGTGAAAGATAAGATCGTTATTCAGGACATTCCCTATAACGTTTTCCGAAAGGATATCCATCATCTTGATAGCGAAAAGATCCTCTTTGTTTTCTTCACAGAAAGTTTCTTTTTAAAGGGTGAGGGTAATCTGACTCCGTCAGGTCAGGAGCTTGGGATCATCAGCTCGAGCATCGCCCACGAATTGAATAATCCTATTGCCGGGATCCAGGCCGCCCTCTCGCTCCTGATGCTCGATGAGACGATGAATGCTGAGGCGATGGGGATACTTGCGGAAATGAAGAATGGGGCCATCCGCTGCAAACAACTGGTGGAAACCTTTCTTGGATTTTCCCGTGCGAATCCAAACTCTCTTCAGTGCATTGAAGATAAACAGAGCCAGGTGGAAATTTGCTACCAGCAGGCCCAGAATCTTTTAAGATTCAGGACTGTGGAGAGTGGGATCCGATTTAATCTGACCTACTCAAAGCATGCGGACTTTCGTCATCAGGTGAATCTCTCTCTTTTCACCATGACTTTTTATCTCATCATGGGTGAACTCATGACTCTCTACTCTCACCAGATGCTGGTAGCGAGTAAGAATCAGGTTGAAAAGGTCATCCGTGGAGAGATCACCGAATCCAGCCAGGAGATCTCGATCCAGCTTCACGAGCTGAATTTAAGTGCTTTAAGCCTCTCTAAGCTGATTCAGAATCTTCTTACGATTGAAAACTTTGTCCTTCAGGTCTCAGACTACTCCTTGCGCTTCATCTATTCCCCATTGAGATAGAAAATCAATACTTTAACGGTGTCGAAATCCTAATCACTTTGAAATAATTAGAGTCATTTCTACATGAAACGCCCAGGGAATTTTAGGCATGGATAGAATGGGGCATGCTCAGACTTAACTTCCTTTTTGCCCTCTGCCTGGGAGTCTTTTCCCTGCCATCTTTCGGTATCATCGGAGGCAGTCCCGCAAACGGGATCCTGCCTCAGGTTGTAGGGCTTAAGGTTTTTAAGGATTCAAAAATTGTCTCTCTCTGCACCGGTACCATCGTCGGAAAAAAAACAATCCTTACCGCCGCTCACTGCCTCGTTAATTCCCGTCTCGATGTCTACGACACTGATGCCAGAAGAGTGGAAGTGGATTTTGGACAGGGAAGAGAAGGCATTTTCGCCTATGCCATTCCCTCTAAGTTTCGTGGCCTTAAAAAAGAATTGGATGAAGCTATCGGTAAAAAGAACCACTTCTCGGCAGAAAAATTACGAGGCTTACTACTGGCTACCGCGAGGTCTGACCTGGCCCTTCTCTATACCAGAGAGCCGCTTCCTAATTCAGATAAACCAATACTTTTGAGTCACAAGAAGGCCCTATCAGAGCAAGAGGTTTTAATCTCCGGATATGGAGAAGTTCAGGAAAACGGGATTAAATTTTTTCCCGATGAACTCTATGTCGGAAAAAATAAAATTCATTCTCTAGAAGATGGTTACCTCATCCTGAGGATGAATCCCTCTAAGGCCATCTCTGCCGCAGGGGATTCCGGTGGACCACTCCTGAATGCAGATCAGGAGATTATTGGTGTTCTTTCTGGTGGTGGGCCCTATGCTGGTACCCGGGAGAGCTTTTACTCGGAGACTCATCAGTGGCTCTCATGGCTTGCCCCGAGGATCCGCTAATGATTTTCTTTTTTCTAAGCGCTCTCTTTTTCTCCATGGAATCCACAAAGGCCCATCCACCGATTATCTTCGGGGAAGATGATCGCCTCAACTCTTATGAGGTTTCCTCCCCACTTCTTTTAAAGATCGCTGAGAGCACCGCTGCCCAGATTCCTAATGAGAGAATTCTAAAGAGTGGTAGGGGATATAATCTTGTGGGCAAGAGTCTCTCTGATTATATGAATGTCTGCAGGGATGAGAAATTTGCCTCAGAGCCCTCCATTGCAAACTGTTCAGGCTTCCTAGTAGCACCGGATATCATCGCCACTGCAGGACACTGCTATGAGAGAAAGGGAATGTGCGAGAATTATTCCTGGGTCTTTGATTATAAAAAAGATCATAAGGATCAGACCTCCTATCCGGTGGATGAGGAGGATGTTTACCGATGCGAGGAAATTCTAGAATCCGGTTTTGATATCTTACGT
>CAZPFM010000043.1:0-9797 GCA_964585845.1 uncultured Bacteriovorax sp. | reverse complement strand
GACTCACTTGAAAAGCGGCTTCCTGATCTTAAGATTTCTTGTGACAATGGAGATCAGTATGCTTGTGTTGATTATGCTCAATACTATCTTTCGATAGAATCATCAAAGGCCAGGCATGAAGAAATTCAGAAAGGCTGCGATGATGGCAATAAGCAGTTCTGCCATGTCCTTGCGAAAGAGGAATTCAATAGGGGTAACATAAGTACTGGTGAAAATAAGCTTGAAGCTCTTTGTAACTCAGGTGAACCCTTCTCTTGCACTTTTTTAGGCCGCAATCAGCTACTAAAAGAGATGTTTAAAAGAAAGCCTTTCAAGCCGAATTCATATCTTAAAAAAGCTTGCGCTCTTAATTTTCCTGAAGCCTGTGTTAGGCTTGAGTTTCAGATAGCGACTAAACGCAAAAACTATGTTGAAAATATCATTAAGCTTGCTCATGACGAGAAATTGATGAGAGACATTGCTTTAATGGATCTTATTTTTTACTCCTTAGCAGGCTCGTCCCCGGAAAAAGCAAGGGAATTGGCCGCCGACCTTTGTGCTAAAGGTGTAATTAACCTTTGTTATAGAAAATATAAAAGTAATGAGCTTTCTATAGCGATAATAAATGATCTTTGTGAGTCGGGGTCTGGTGAAGCTTGTTATGCAATGGGAAACATTGAAAGGCAGAATCGAAACACAGACAGCAGTCTTCAAAATTATCTAAAAGGTTGTTCCAATCTTCATACCAGATCTTGCAGTGAAGTTTCTAGTATCATAGAAAGGGAGCGCTATGACTACGAGACGTCATCCAAGTTTTTGAACCTTTTGGTTCAAACTAGAGATACGAGCGGTTCCATGGGGTTTGGTACTAGTTATCACAAGCAAAAGAACTTTAACCAAGCGATTCCATATTACGAAGTTGTCTGCTATTTAAACTTTCCTCCAGGATGTTTTCTTCTAGCAAAAGTCTACGATGAGCTTAAAAAGATTGATGAAGCTATCAAATACTCTGATCTCGCATGTAGATACAATTTTCTTGATGGCTGCAAGCTGAATACTGAGCTTAGCTTGAAGGCCGATAATACAGAAGAAGCTAGTAAATCTCTTATTGAAGGTTGCAAATTGAAGGATTTTGAGAGTTGTCTTAGATCATGCTCGTTAGAGTTTTTGAATGGAGAACCAGAAAAGGGTATAAATTCTCTTAAGTCAGGATGTGGGGAATTAATTGGGACTAGAAAGGAATGTCCAGCCAGTTTTGATCAAAAGCAAGTAGCTCAAATTTGTAATAAATCGAAAAATCAGATTTTACGTGATTTAGCAAAAAAATAATAGAAGGACTACTTGTGAGCGCCCAGGCATTTTTAAATATTCGATATATGTGTTGCTTGAACTTGCTTACTTTGTTCCAGTCTTGCGCAACCTTATATTCTGGCCGTGACCTACCAGTTGTTTCTGAAGTTAGCATTTCTAATAAAACATATAAAACTGCCACAATTCGGTTTGTGCAAATAATGGCCCGAGGGGCATCGAGTAAGGGTAGTTTTTTAAGTGAAGAACAATGCAAGGTAAAAGAACTATATAACTACTTGAACAGAAATCATTTCTTTTCTGAAATAAAACTGGTTCATATACCTTTTGAATCTGCAACCGTTGAAAGCAATGATGACTTAGAAAATCTTTTAAAAATCCCTTCATTCGATACGGATTACTTTATAGATGTCAGAAAAAAGATTCCTTTTAATCCTCATGGTGGAGGCTTTGGGATGTGGGGTGGGGTCATTAGTATCGCAAGCCTTGGAATTATTCCTGCCTGGTGGTCCCACACCCAAGACTTTGAAGTATTCATACATAGGAATAATGAACCAATCCGTATGATAGAGTTAAAAGAGAATTACAATGCCTTTCATTCAACTCTTTTTCATTTGAGCTCTAAAAGTGAATATACATTTCGAAAATGCTCTAACGAGGTCGATCGCAATGCCTTACGAAACTTAATCTTTAGAATTGAACAGTTATGATCATTTTGGAACACTTTATCGATGTAGTTAAAAGATCAAAAAATAAATTTTTCAGGCATAAATATATCTGCTTCTATGTCTTAACGTGGTTATTCTTTTCTTTGGTTTATTATTCGACTCTAAGAAGCTCCTTCATTTATTCAAATCCTGTTTATGACCCTGCCTTTAATGACTTTAAAGAAGAAATTATTCAAGGTCTGTGTGGTGCATACGGGAAATATAATTCTAAAGTTTTTCAAACTAAATGCGTTGTCAGCTTTCATAAGCACCCTTTTGTTTTAAATGAGGAATGTATAGGTTCTTCATGCGGAACGAATGACTTGTCTGGCATTCATATCGAATTAGGTAGGGTCACCTCTACAGGAATAGAGGTGAGGTTTTTTAACTTTGTACATTTTTTTTCTAGCAAGCTTAAAGGGATGGGTACTACTGGGAGTAATGGCGACCTGTTTGAACTTAGGTTTTCAGAATTCAGAGAAGGTATGGATAGATATACACTCCACCTTCTTAACGCGGGTGGGATTTATGAGCTAAATATGTCTAGCGCAGCTAAGCAAAAATATAAATCTTTAACCCACTACATTCTGGATCTGAATTTGCTGCCGAAAGAAGAATTAAACTTTTCACCAAACTCAGAGTGGTTTCAATTTGTGATTAAAAGGCAAATTCCACCTTTCGTTTGGCATTTAAGAAGTTACATAGATGGAACGCCTGCTATTGAGCCTAGCTTTCTTAAGATGCTTTATTTTAGTGGGGTTACAATCTTAACAATCGGTTACGGGGATATCGCTCCTTTGAGTTGGGTCGCGCGTATTTTGGCTTTGCTTGAAGGATTTATAGGCGTGTTCTTAATCGGCCTATTCGTAGCGGATGAGTTTGAGAGATATAAGGAAGCTAGAAAACTTAAAAGTGCTATTTGGTTGTTTACCAAGTCGAAGATTAAAGATCTTCTAGATGAGATTGAAAATGTTGAAACCCAGCTTCTATCGCTTGATTTTTCGAAGCTTAATAATGCAGAAGATGAAAAGCGTGGTGTCGAGATCACTAGAGACTCTAATAGATCAAAAAGAGTTCTTTTATTAACTCTGGAACGGTTGAACGAAATCTTTTTAGAATTAATACAAATTTCTAGAGATGCGCCTTCAGATATTGAAATCTCAGAAAATCTCTTCAAAAGTTTATTGATCCTGGATGAGCTAAGCTTTTATTTCAATAACTTAGATTACCGTGAAGCTGCTAATAACAAAATTTTTCTTTCAAGTGACTTAGTTAGAAAGGCTTTGAAGGTGGTAGATAGAGTGGCAACATTACTTGATGAGGTTGCTAATGACAGTTCAGCATCAGGAAAATAAATCTAAGGTTTAGTTTTTTTATTTTCTTATAAAAATAAATCTTTTTTTGGTGAATTTGTATGCCTATGGGTCATGAATTAAGAAAGGAATGGAGTTTTCAACGACTTCAATTCTACACTAGTGGAAGACTTGATGTATTCTTTGAGAACTTTTGTTCAGCTGGGATTTTGCTTGGTTATTCCATAGAGACCTCCTATAAGCAACTTCTATTAGAGCTTGGGGTTTCACCAGAGAAGCGAATCTTAAATTCTCACAAAACTAGAGATTTGCATGATTATCTTGCTCGGCATTATGCTGATCACACTCCAGTCGTATCAATTGAGTTCTTAGAATATGTGGATGATCATCTTGAGGCTCGATATCCAAGCCAGCGTGACAAAGTCATTCGGCGAATTGGTGATAGGCTTTTTGTATTTGGGTTTCAGTCTCTGTCATTTTATGACGATTTATTTTTTCAATTAGATCAAAAGTGTTTCGAAGCTAGTCAGAAAGATAGGCACTCTTCTGCATATTTCAGGGCTGGAACCGTGCTTAGGAGTTATCAGGGTGCTTGCTTTTTTCACGGTAACTATCTTTCATATATAAACAGGGAGTTTATCTTTCAAAATCTAGTTGAACATGGTGAGCATAACGACGAAGTAGAAATTCTTAGTAACCGTTTTATGGAGCTATATAGTAATCAAAGTTTTCCTAGGAAAGCTCAAGATGTTAATGGGGTGAGTTTCACTTTGAATTTTAGTAGTGGGTTTCAGTATCCAAAGTTTGATGGAAAGGGCGCTGTTCTTTTAAACCAAGTAAATTTTTTAGCTATTAATTATCCTCTTAGTAGTTAGAATTAGCATAACATTTCTAAGCCTTCCGAATTTTCCGACTTCACCCATGAAATCAAATGAAATGATGTGAAATATGATGAAAGGTGACGTCTGCATTCGACTAGGTTTTCATTCTCAAAACACTGAAATGCTTGGTCTGCTGTTAATCCCGAATTCACTTCGGGTAGTTCGGGCATTGTAGCTTTATCCTGCTGCTTTACTGCAATACTAAAAATATAACATCATATATAAAAATAGTGGAGCAGTTCCAGGATATGATTCCACTGGCGGCCAATGTAAAATAATTTTGAAGCAGTCGGGAACATGAATTAGCGAAAGGACTAGTTCCTGATTTGTTAGAGGCTTTAGAACTTAGGGACCACCAAAGTGATCCCTAAGTAAAAAGACTCATTCTTCAATAATGCCTTCTTCTTCATTTTCAAACATTTCGCCATCATTGTTTTCAAGAAGTTGACCTTCATCGTTCTCTAAAAGGCCACCTTCATTACTTTCGAAAGCTTCTTCTCTTTCAATTTCGTTTTCCCGCTCCAGACCTGCATCACAGGCAACAGTGAGAGAGAGTAATCCAAAAAGTGCTAAAAAAGATAAATTCTTCATTGTTTACTCCTATCATAATGGCTTAATTGCCTTGCCAATTTTTTTCACCGGCATCTTCTGATTCATCGAGGACTTCTTCTATTTCTTCATACATCCTTCCCTAGGATGCCTTGAATAATTAAAACAAAAAATCTTTGAGATGAATTTGAGGCAAACTAAATCTAAATGGATAAGATTAGTAGTGAAAGAATGCACAATCGCCATTTCAGACTGGCAAAGTGTCTTTTAAGAAGTTCCTTCTTTGTGAGAGATTGAATTTGCTTCTTCTTCCACCTGAAAAAAAACAAATTAATAAGGGTTATTGTATGAATCAAAGATCTGAAGTGATCTTCGCGAGCTGTTCATCAAATTGACGTTTGAGCTTCAACGCCACTTCATCTTGCGGATCAGAAGTGGTGAGCAGCTTGGGATCAACTCCCTCAATTAGCTTTGGCACTTTAAAACCAAAAATAGGATCAATCTCTCCTTGCTTATCATTAACCTCTCCATTCTGAATGCTGCGAATTATTCGTCTCGTCACCGCTAGAGGGAAACGGTCGGTCTTGCCATATCCGCCCTTGCCCCATCCTGTATTGATAAGCCAGACTTTGATTTGGTATTTCTCCATGAAGTCCGCTAACAGTTTGGCGTATTCTACAGGATGACGGAGCATGAACGGGGCGCCAAAACAGTAGGAGAAAGCAACCTTGGGCTCCTTAATACCTATTTCTGTTCCGGCCAGTTTTGAGGTGTAACCGCAGAGGAAGAAGTTCATCGCCTGCGTGGCATCAAGTGAAGCCACTGGGGGCAAGACCCCATAAGCATCTGCGCTAAGGAAAAAGAGATTCTGCGGAATAGGGGCGCATTGATTCTCATAGATTCCATCAATGGAGGAGAGAGGATAACTAGCGCGACCATTTTCAGTCAGAGTGAGGTCATCAAAGTCAGGTTTTCGGTTTCCTTTAAGAATGACGTTTTCAAGTAATGTTCCCCAGCTGGTAGCTGCTTTAAAAATTTGAGGTTCATCCTTTTCTGAAAGTTTGGCTGTTTTGGCGTAGCATCCTCCTTCGAAATTAAAAATGCCATCGTCAGAAAGACCATTTTCATCATCTCCTATAAGTTTGAATCCCTCGTCTGTGGAAAGAGTGGTTTTACCTGTTCCTGACAGACCAAAAAAGACACTCACATTGCCATTCTCACCTACATTGGCCCCCGAATGCATGGGGAGGACCCCATGATCGACTAAAATTGTGTTCATTACGGAGAAGAGGGCCTTCTTGACTTCACCAGCGTATGAAGTACCAGCTATGAGAATTTCTTTTTGATCAAAGTCCAGGATGATGGCCGTCGATCTTTCTACGCCATAATCTTTATGTTTTTTGAGTTCATAAAAAGGAGCATGGAAAACAGTCCAGGATTCGAGTGTCTGAGATGAATCCAGTTCTCTCATCATGTTATTGAAGAAAAAAGCGTGAGCTGGGCATTGAGTAATTAAGCTTGCTTGTAGACACAGTTTGGGATGTGCCCCGACTTTTTTTACAGTGGCGTAAGTTACTTCTGATTCTTTTAAGGCCGAAACTATTTCCTCTTTGGCCTCTTTAACCTGGGTCTGAGAGAGGCGGCCTGTATTATTGGCCCAATTAATGTTTTTTTCCGTGTAGGAACTTTCGACGACGTACTTATCATTGGCCGACCGACCTGTGAATTTTCCCGTTCTAATGACCAAGGCACCTCCCGCTGAGAATTGGCCTAGGCCTTGTTTTACGGTTTCTTCAGCTAGCTCGGCCTGAGATAAATTTTTCTTGGTATTAATAAGCATAACTTCCTCTTTTCTTTAAAAGATCATTATGGAGGTATTGTCTTACAAGTTTCAAGGCCAGGAACTGATCTAGCTCATTTTTTAAGATGAAGTTAAGGAATCTATTGATTGTGCTGCCAAAAGTTCTTCGTTGCGGCAATTATTTCAGAATCTGCTGAACAAGCTCATAGGACTTCTTCCGTGCATCCTGGTCATAAACCATGGTGAGAACAATCAACTCATCAATCAGTCCGGATTCTAAAAATGGTTTCAGTTTCATCTCTATAGTCTTGGGAGATCCGACAAATTTTGGCATCCCACCCAGACGAATCTGCTTCCAGTCTTCTTGGGAGTAATTGTAGGCCCGGGCCTCGGTCACAGTCGGTAAGGGAATACTTCTTCCTGTTTGAACGAATACTGAAAAGGAGAGATCAGATGATAGGGCAAGCTCCTCAGCTTCCTCGTCAGTTTCTGCACAGATGATATGAGAGGCCATCATCCCATGAGGGCGCTTCAGAGAATCAGAAGGTCTGAAGGATTCTTGGTAGAGCTTAAAAATTTCCAGGGCCGGTATGTGTGAGAAGTGTTGAGCAAAGGCGTAGGGAAGTCCATGATGGCCCGCCATCTGGGCACCAAAGTCACTACTTCCAAGCATCCAGATCTCAGGCAAACTGGTAATAGAAGGTCCAGCTTCGACTTTAGGATGAGAGGCCGGTGATTCGTTTTTAAGCCATGTCACAAGGTCTTCGTATTGTTGGGGAAAGTCCTGACCATGACTGTGATGGGGACCTCTCAGGGCAAGTGTGGCCTTCTGTCCAGAGCCTGGAGCTCTTCCGAGTCCGAGATCAATTCTTCCAGGGTAAAGGGCTTCTAAGGTTTTAAAAACTTCGGCCACATGAAGAGCAGCGTGATTGGGGAGCATGATCCCTCCGGAGCCCACGCGGATATTTTTTGTCTGTGAAGCCACATGGGCAATCAGGACTTCAGGGGCTGTGGAACCGATGCCTGCCATATTGTGGTGTTCGGCAAACCAGTAGCGTTTAAACCCCATGTCCTCTACATACTGAGCGAGCTTTAGAGAACTTTGAAGACTCTCCACTGAACTCTGTCCAGAGAGGATGGGGACTAAGTCGAGTACTGAAAGATTAATAGGCCTATTTATGTTGCACCTTCTTCATGAGCTGATCTAATTTTTTGTTAAGGAGATACTTCTTAGTCGTCTCCTCGATACCCACCACAATTTCTCCAATCACATCTTCGATACAACCGCTAATAGGGCAGGCCTTATTAATAGGTTTTTTATGACAATTGATAAGGGTCTTCTCACAGGTAGCCGCTAGATAGATGTCTTTAAGGCTTATATCCTGAGGAGACTTAGCGAGCTTAATCCCGCCGGCCTTGCCTCGAAAACTTTGAACGATGCCGGCCTCAACTAAGCGGCTCACGAGCTTTCGCACGAAAGTGGCATTCGTTTTAAGAGTTTTTGCCAATTGATCAGAATTCATCAGTTCATCGCCATGGTAGGCAAGAGACATCATGATCTGAACGGACATGGAAAAGCGGGTATCAACCATAAAAGAAGTTTAGCAGATCCAGTGCGAAATTAAAATGTGCATTTTGCTGTTGCATTTAAGTTTAAATGTGTTTATATTAGGTACAATTATGGAGACGTGCCCGAGTGTTTAAGGGAACAGCTTGCAAACCTGTTTTTCGGTCGGTTCAAATCCACCCGTCTCCTCCATTTTTTTTCTAAGGACATTTATGTCTGTTTTATTTGATAAACTAAAACTTGGTGATCTTACATTGAAAAATCGCATTGTGATGGCGCCCTTAACCCGGGCCCGCTCTGGTGATGAACGGATTCCCAATGATCTTATGGCCCATTATTACCGACAAAGATCGTCGGCTGGACTGATTCTGACAGAGGCCACATCAGTGACACCCATGGGTGTGGGTTACGCCCGAACCCCTGGTATCTGGTCAGATGAGCAGGTGGAGGGCTGGAAGAAAATCACTCAGGCCGTGCATGAAGAAGGTGGGCTGATTTTTATGCAGCTCTGGCATGTGGGACGAATCTCAGATCCTATGTTTTTAAACGGAGAATTACCGGTGGCCCCCTCTGCCCTGGCGGCCAAGGGACATGTGAGTCTGGTTCGTCCTGAGAAGGCCTATGTGACACCTCGGGCGTTAGAGACCTCTGAGATCCGGGGGATTGTTGAGGCCTATCGGAAAGGTGCAGAGAATGCCAAAAAAGCAGGATTTGACGGCGTGGAAATCCACGGCGCCAATGGATACCTATTGGATCAATTCCTTCAGGATAAAACCAATCAGAGAACGGATCAGTATGGCGGGTCCATTGAGAACCGTGCGAGGTTACCACTGGAAGTCACGGATTCAGTGATAGGAGTCTGGGGTGCCGACCGGGCTGGATACCATATTTCTCCACGAGCTGATTCTCATGACATGGGAGACTCCAATCTGCGAGAGACCTTCGGTTATCTTATGAAAGAACTGGGTAAGAGAAAAATTGCTTTTGTCTTTGCCCGGGAACACCATGCCTCTGACAGTATTGGGCCAGAGCTTAAAAAAGACTTTGGTGGGATCTATATTGGGAATGAGAAATTTGATCAAGCCCAGGCGGAAAAGGCGATTCAGGAAGGAAGGGCCGATGCCATTTCTTTTGGACTTCCCTTTATTGCCAATCCGGATCTTCCGAAGCGCTTTGCTGAAGGTCTCCCCTTAAATGAGGTCAACTTCAGTACTCTTTACGCTCCGGACGCTGAGGGGTATACGGACTATCCTTTTGCTTAGTGTTCTTTTTCTTTGATGTATCCTGCTCTTTGGGCTCCCCCTTCATAGGTACCTCTTTAATGGTCGGAATTTCATCCCACTCCTCCCGTTGAATCTTGGTGATATCGATCACCGGATTTTGCAGGTCACTTTCCGCGTTTTGCGCGAAAAGAGAGGAACTATTGAGGAAGAGGAAAAGAAGGATGAGCTTCATGGCTGCACCGGAGGAATGATGGCCGGAGTCCCTGCTGGGGGAAGCTGGTTGGCAGGGACGGCGGGGTTAGAGATATTGTCCCGGCCCTCTTGAATGGTGGCCTGCTGGCGATTGGCCCCTAGGGGTTTCTTGGGTTCTGAATGATTGCCGGCACAAGAGATGAGTAAGCAGAGTGATAGGAACTTCATGTTCGCCTCCGGTGATTATTTTTCCATGGAGGATTGCAGGAGTCTTTGC
>CAZPFM010000042.1:0-9899 GCA_964585845.1 uncultured Bacteriovorax sp. | reverse complement strand
GTTTGACCAATGACTTTTGCGATGTGAGCGTCATACTCAAAGAAATCAGGCTTCATGAAGACAGGTGCTGAGGAAGCCAGAGAGCCTCTGATAAGCTCAGGGTGCTTTAAGCGGTAGAAAGCTGCCAGCGTTCCGGCGTAGGATCCTCCAAAAGAGATCCACTTACCGCTCAGTCCTTTTTCATTCATCATGTGCTGCTGAAACCGCGCAAGATCCTCTATGGCAGAATCAAGATTCAGGTGCTTTAAGTTTTCAGTCGTCAGGTGTTTTGTAGGAAGGCTCTCCCCATAATAGCGATGTTCCAGGGCCACCAGGTGGGCCTTCATTTTTTTGGCCAAACCTTCGGCATAACCATAGGAGCCAGTCCCGGCGCAATTCCACTCTCCACAGATAATATAAAAGACAGGGGAAGAATCATTCTCTGCGTAGGTAGAGTCTAGGAAGTAGCGCTGAGGAAATGTAGCCGAGTTGGGATCGTTATGATCGAGCTTTTGTTCAAAATAAAGTTCTTCGCTTGCCCTGAATGTTCCGTCGGCCCGGAGAAAGACAGAGGAGAGCTTCCCCTTAAGTTCGTTTTTCTGAAGTGATTGACGATGAAACTCCAGACCTTGTTGTAGGGCCAGGGCCTGGGTGGCCGAAAAAAGAAGTGTGAGACAGATCCACGTTTTAAGATTCTTCATGACTTAAATTGTATTCCCTATCGGATTCGGGCAGGGCGGAGAGTGAAAAAATTACGGCCGTGACAAAAAAAAAGCCTCCCTCAAAAAGAGGGAGGCCAAATCTATATAATTAACGAAGTTCTACACAGTCTTTTAGCATTTCGGCTCTTTCCTGAGTTTCAGTGGCCAGACAGCTGAGTCCAATGACAGTCTCAAGTGTTCCACCACGCATTTCATCGGCCTGGTAGTCGCAATCAGCATCACGAAAAGCGATCCACGCGCGCTGGGCTTTCTGAAGTTTGGCCTTCGCTGTGGCATCGAGCTTTGCCATGCAAGCCTTATAGTTCTTATTTAATTTCGCATCTTCATTCTGGAGCATTTTATCGTAGCAGATTCGAAGATCATATGTGCTTGTAAGATCAGAGCAGTTCTGCGCAAAAGCTGAAAAAGATGAAAGGGCAAAGGCAACGAGAATAAGTTTTTTCATGGAAAGACTCCTAAAAGGTTTGGGTAAGGCGAGCTTATTCTCAAAAGGAATTTTTCAATAGATTGGATGTAAAAAGGAAAAGAGGGTGATTAAGATTTCGACAGTCTTTGAAAGACCGAAAGAATTTCAACGTGGGAAGTATGAGGAAAGAGATCCAGAGGAGTTAACTCGATAAGCTTAAAGCCTGCTCTTATAAAATCCCCGGCATCCCGGGCAAAACTATCGAGCTCGCAAGAAACATAGATAAGAGTTTCAAGGTTATCAAAAGACTTAATAAAGTTCCGGCGCTTAAGAATTCCTTCCCGGGCCGGATCAGCCACAACAATCTTTGCATGGGGCTGAAGTTTTGCCACCCGGGCCCAGGCACCCTTGCTACTCAGGTCCTCTTCCATGATCCGGACACCTGAGAGATTTTTTCGGCGAAGAGACTCCAGGGCCACTCCCTGAACCTCTACGGCCAGGATATTTTCAAAGCCTTCCTCAGAAAGAATCTCTGTGAAATTCCCCGAGCCAGAATAGAGATCTACCGCGGGATAGTGATTGGGAAACTCGGAGAGCTTTGTTTTTAACCAGCTTCGCATTTTCTCATTCTGAATTGAATTACCCTGACGGAAAGGTCTGCGTTTATTCGGGACTAATTCAGAAAGAGTCATCTCATCATCAAGATCCATATAGAACCATGGATGATTCTCGCCAGGGCTGAGATCCTCACGAGGGAGAAGTGACTTCACCTCTTCAAAGGTCTGCCTTAACCCTGGATTCATGACCAGACATTCCTCAATGGGTGCCAGGGTCTTGGTTCCCTCTGAGACATAACCAAGCCTCTTACCATCTGATTTGACCTGAACTCGGTTTCTATAAGCAAAAATCTTTTCTGAGGGAATGATAGGACGAAGAATCTCTTCAGAAAGGAAAACCTTTCTTTTTTCCAGCGCATGAATCAGACGCTTAGTCTTAAATCGCAATTGCTCTTCATAACTGGCGATCATCCAGGGGCAGCCACCGCACTCTCCAGGAAGAGAGCCACGGTGATGGCAGGGTGAATGAACCCGTCCGCTAGAAGGTGTGATGAGTTCTGTGAGTTTAGCTTCGGAGTATTTCAGAGCGCCTGAAGGTATCTCAAAGATGCCCTCATCTCCTGGCCAGGTTCCACGGCAAAAGAAAACTCTTCCATCAGGATGATTGATGACACCAAGACCCTTGTGAGAAAGGTCTCTAACGATGGCCCTGAACTGATCCACGAGGAAGTTCTAGTCGACGATGGGAGTTTTTTTCAAGTAGTCGCTGTGTGAAGAGCGAAATCTCTTGAGAGCGATGACAACCAGATCCGCCATAGGAATGTCAGCGTTCTTTGACATCACCTCAAGCTCGTCCACGACTTGCTTTTCGATTTTAACGGTAAGCTCTTTGAGTTCACCTTGATTATGTTTTTGAGACTTCATAGAAAAACCTCGGAATGACATTTTCGAAATAAATTTTCATCCATTTTATCCCCAAACGGACTTCAGGTCATTAGAGATTGTCTTTTCTGGCGAGAATCTTGAGGGCCGACTTTTGCCGGAGGTGCACCAAAGCTGCCGTAATCTCATGATCCAGGAGGGGGCAATGCTGATAGACGTCAAAGGGGGAGCTCCATTCCGCCAGGGTGCACAGAAGTTCGAACTCGTGAGGAGTAATCTCATCCCCAGTAGCAATAAAATTTGGGGAGATTTGAATCAGTACATTCTCCGGGGGACGGTATTTCACGGTCCGAAAATGCTCTTTAATCCCTTCTCGAAGGATTTTCTCCAGATCCCGCAGGGGCGGGAAGGCGCGCGCATCCTCAGAACTCACGACCTCAGGCTCAATGATGAACTGAAGCGACTGAAGAGAAGCCTCCTGAAGACAGATATGGAAGAGGGCCTTCATCCCTTCAAAGGGACTCAGTTTAGCCGAATGGATTTTTCCATCCAAAAAAAGGATATGACCCAGGTACTGGTGATTGAAACTCGATAAAACATTGAGCTTTCCCGTAAATCCTACGGAAGCCTGTTCTTCAATGACTGAAAAGAGCTTGATCTCCATTCCTTACTTACCAAGGTTGAGGATCTTGGAGAAGATCCCACTTTTCTGAGGAGGAGGACTGGCGCCAAAAAACTCATCGACCTTTTTGGCGGTCTCCATGAATGCCTTAAAGACCGGCCTGTCACCGAATTCTTCACGGGCCATGTAAGGCCTTCCTTCATCAGAGGCTTTTCGAAGTTCGATCTCAAGAGGAATTTGTCCAATAAGATTGACCTCCGTTTCCTCCGCTGACTTGGCCACTCCGCCATGACCAAAGATGTGGTGTTCAGCACCGCAATCCGAACAAATGAAGGAGCTCATATTCTCAACCATCCCGATAATAGGCAGATTGAGTTTTTTAAACATCTCAAAACCTTTTCTCGCATCCAGCAGAGCAATGTCCTGAGGAGTGGAGATAATGATCGCACCATCAACATTGGCGTTTTGAACCATGGAGAGCTGGATGTCACCAGTCCCCGGAGGAAGATCGATGATGAGATAATCAAGGCCATTCCAATCAACATCAAAAAGAAATTGGTTAAGAACTCCCCCCAGCATCGGGCCGCGCCAGATCACGGGATCGTCTTCATTGATAAAAAACCCAAAGCTCATGAACTTAATGCCATAGGCTTCGACAGGGATGATTTTTTTATCCGAATTGGACATGGGCTTATCTTTGCGCTTCCCCAGAATCATAGGAAGGGAAGGCCCATAGATATCCGCATCGATGACACCGACCTTGTGACCCTGACGCTTAAGAGTCAGGGCAAGATTGGCCGTAAAGGTGGATTTACCTACTCCGCCTTTTCCTGAGGCTACAGCGATGAGCTTGCCCACACCAGGAACCGAGCGTTTATTGCCGATGGTCCCATGACCGGTTTTGATCTGGGCGGGCTTTTCTTCTTCTTTTGGTTTTTCAGCAGGTGCAGAACTGAGAACATCCTGAGATCCAGTCGATGTCGTTTTCACAATAACCTTAGATGGATCAACGTCTGAACCCAGGGCCGCCAGGATGTCTTTTTCTATAATCCTTTTTTCGGCCGGGCTGATGCCGTCTCTTTTATACTGAAGGATAATTTCATCACCCTGAATTTTCTGAATTTCCCAGCGCCCCTCCTCTTGAAGAGTCTTTTGGGTCACGGGATTTTTGATATTTGCTAAGCGATTCGATAGATCCATAGAAATCCTGATCTTTTTGTTCGGTTTTGGAGAGAGCTTTATTCCCCCTCTAGTAGAATTTATGAGTCCATTTTAAAATATTGCTATAACTCTGGATAGGATAAAGCTGTGGCATTCTATAAACGTTCCGTCTTTTTGATTAACCCTCGTTTTCAGCTCCGGTTTAGTTTGATCTTCGCCGGCATCGTCTTCATTTCAAGTCTGGTCTATCCTCTGATCTTCATGGATTTTTTAAGTGAGCTAGCGACCCAGTCTCCTGCTCTCGGTGATGTCGCCGGAAAATCTAAGGAAGACCTGCTGCTCCTACTTGTACCGATCCAAGTGCTCTTTGCCATTCTGGTTTTCATCGTCTCCATCTTCATGACCCACAAAATTGCGGGCCCCATGTACAAACTCAAGAACCATCTCGCCGACATCCGCTCCGGGGACGCCATCACTCCACTAAGCTTCCGCCGGGGGGATCACTTCCATGATGTGGCCGATGAGGTTACTCTGTTCCTGGAAGCCGTTAGCCTCAATCAGGAAGCCGACTTCGAATACCTGGATGAAGTTTCTTCCTATGTGTCTAATCTCACGCATGTCATTCCCGAGGACAAGCGTCCGGTCTTAAACGAAATCTCACGTCGATTAAATGAGGTTTCTAATCGGTATAAAAAAGACTACTGATTTCCCCATTTCTTTCTCTATCGATGTTATAATGATCTCGTTTCTTTCATTCGAATAGGTCACGCATAGATGAAATCAATTGGGCTTCTCACATTTGCTCTTCTTCCCCTCTTTGCCTTTGCAGAGAAGCCGGTCTATACCTACGACAAGGTGATTGCTTCAAAAGACCTTGAGCTCACTCGCGGCGACTCGATCATCGCCGACAATCTTCTCAACGTGATTAAGCTCACTGAAAAATCCTATGTCAGTAAAGATGTTCTCTCCAAGGTGATCGCGGAAACAAAGAAGTCCAAGCATTTCAAAGTTTTTCTTCCATGGCTAAACTCTATTCAGGAAATTACCGCAACGACGGCCACAGGAGATCTTCTCACTCAGTGCCGAAACTATGTCACTAGAAAAGCTGAGATTCCCCTGGAGAAATTCCTCGAAAGAATAGCTGGGAATTACTGCCGGGAAAAAGCTCTCGAGGCTATTGGACGGGAAGTCGATAAGAACGGAAACCTCGCCGAGGCTTCTTCATTATTCATCCAGGAAAACCTGAAGTACTTTCTCACCAAGAAGTCCAAGTCGAGTTTTGCTTTCTTTATCCAGTCCATATCTAACAAACCAGAAATCCTGAAAAAGATTTCTCAGGATGTTTCTAATTACAGCGTGAGCCACGGAATTGTTCCTTCGCAAGCCGTACTAAAAGATATGCTCATCAATGAGCAGATCACAAAGCTCATTCAGGACAAGGGCTTTAATCCTCTCCAGCATCAGAATGTTTTCTACGCGGAATTCGGAAAGCTTATTGAGACGGGCTACAAGATCATTAATCCGCGTTCGAGTGAAAAGCCGGACGAGAAGAAACTTAAAGAGCATTACAAGTTCATGCGAAACTACCTTGAACTTAATGAAGCTCATCTTCCTGTCGCTCTTTGCCTCTCTCGCATGAATGACTTTGCCAAGGCAATCTTCCGCACAGGAAACCCCGAACTCTCCCGGGAGATCTTTCACTACATCATTTCCAAGAACTTTAAGGATATTAAGGAAGATGCCCTCTACTTCCAGCTCTGGACTCATATCTATTCAGACGACTATAAGAATGCGCTCAAGACGGCCGAAAGCTACCAGCTTTTAAAAAAGAGGGATTCAATTGAGGATCCTCGCCTAAAATTCTGGCTCGCTGACACACTCGAGAACTCTGATAAAAAAGACGAAGCCATCAAGCTCTACGAGAGCATCCTCACCAATTCTCCTTTGAGTTACTACGCCATCATGTCCTCAAAAAAGATTCAGTCTCTTGATCCAAACTCTGACTGGAACACTTACTACGTTCAAAGCGTTAACAGTCCGAGTTCGGAAATTCTCTTCTCGCCTGAAGATCTCGGAGAGGATCATGCCTCTTCCCTTGTGCGTCTCAGGGCCTGGGCCCGGATGGATAATCAGCGCATGCTTAAAATTGAGCTCAAAAGACTCAACCTTCATAGCGCCATGGTGCTGATGAACAAGTATGAAGCCGAAAAGCAGAAGCAGCTGCGCTCTGAACTCCACGTGGTCAATGCCAAGCTCATTCAGGAATCCAAGAATTATCTCTCTACCTTCCGCTACGTTTATACCGTTCTCGATAAGAAAGAAGTGAATTTTAACCGGGAGCTTTTGGACCTTCTTTATCCAAGACCGTTTTTGGATCAACTGACAAAGCATCTTAAGAATGATTCGGCCGATCCTCTGGTGGTTCTCTCTCTTATCCGTCAGGAATCAGTCTTTAATCCTCTCGCCCGCTCTCCGGTGGGTGCCAGAGGTCTCATGCAGCTCATGCCTGCCACTGCCCGCAGATTCAAGCGCTCTGTCCGGGATAAGCACCTTGTGAATCCCGCCATCAACATGGATATCGGTATTCGCTACTTGAAGAATCTTCTGAAGCGCTATGATGGAAATCTTGTGTACACACTCGCGGCTTACAATGCCGGTGAATCCCGGGTCGCCCGCTGGAAAGACCAGTACTTCGATACGGATGCGAGCATCCTTAAGAACATCGAAGCAATTCCATTTCTTGAGACCCGCAACTACGTGAAGCTTATTTTCCGGAACATCTATTTCTATAAGATCCTAACGGAACAGAAAAAGGAGCTCGCCGACTCGGGAGCTCACAATAAGATCTTTGATGTTGAATTAGGTTTTAAACGTTAAAGCGGAAGTGGATGACGTCTCCGTCTTTCACTTCGTATTCCTTGCCTTCCATTCTAAACTTTCCGGCCTCTTTCACTTTTCCTTCAGTGCCATACTGGAAAAGATCCGTGCAGTGATAGATCTCGGCCTTAATGAAACCGCGCTCAAAGTCTGAATGGATTACTCCTGCTGCCTGAGGTGCTTTCGCTCCCCGTGGAAAAGTCCACGCGCGGACTTCTTTTACACCGGCCGTGAAGTAGGTTTGCATATCAAGCATCTTATAGCCTTCGCGAATCATCTTCGAGAGACCTGATTCTTCGATACCAATATCTTTTAGGAATTCTTCTTTTTCTTCTTTTGTCTCTAAAGCTGCGATCTCGGATTCGATTTTTCCACAGATCGTGATGACATTGGCCCCTTCTTTGGCGGCGATCTCACGGACTTTCTTCACGTGCTCATTTTCTTCAAGGATACTCTCCTCATCGACGTTACAAACGTAGAGCATTTTCTTCATCGTAATAAGATGAAGATCCGATATTGCATCAACCTCGTCCGCATCAAGAGGAAGGGAGCGGGCCGGAAGACCTTCTTCCAGTGTCTTCACAAGACGCTCAAGGATCGGCTTAGAGATCTTAGCTTTCTCCTGAACTTTCTTATCCTGGGACTTTAAGTATTTATCCAGAGTCTGAATTCTTTTTGTGACTGATTCAAGGTCGGCCAGAGCGAGCTCGATATTGATGACTTCGATGTCTGAAACAGGATCAACCTTTCCAGCGACGTGAACCACTTCTCCGTCTTCAAAACAACGGACCACGTGACAGATAGCTCCCACCTGGCGGATGTGACCTAAGAACTGGTTACCAAGACCTTCCCCTTTGGAAGCTCCTTTCACAAGACCCGCGATATCCACGAATTCAGTGACAGCGGGAACAACTTTTTCTGGTTTCACAAGTTCAGCAATTTTATCAAGGCGCTCATCAGGTACATGAACGATCCCTACGTTCGGCTCGATAGTACAGAATGGGTAGTTGGCCGCTTCGGCCGGAGCACTAGTTAAGGCGGAGAAAATAGTGGACTTACCCACATTCGGTAAACCAACGATTCCACAATTCATACCCATAAAGACTCCTGACGCTATTTAAGCTAAAAGATTTTTCTTATTATAAATGCCGACTTTACCTAAACCCTCTACCACGGCTTGAGTCAGAGGGTCATTGAGTTTTTCCATTAAGAGCGGGATTTGGATCTGCTCATCCTTAGAAAAAGGACTTAGGACCCAACCTGAGACATTTCCGTGAGGTGGACGCCCGATTCCAATCCGCATACGGGCGAATTGGTCAGTTCCAAGGCACTGCCCCATGGATTTCAGACCATTGTGACCCGCAAATCCCCCACCCATCTTAAAATGAATCTGACCAAAGGGGATATCAAGCTCATCGTGGATCACGAGGATCTTCTGAGGTGGAATCTTGAAGAAGGCGGCCATGGCCTGGACGGACTCTCCGGAGAGATTCATAAAGGTCTGAGGCATCAGGGCATAGAACTTTTTATTTTTAGCAGATGCCTCGGTGTAGAGCCCTTTGAATTTTTGCTTCCAATTGGAGTGCTCAAAGAGCTTGGCTTGTTCAAAGACCATCCAGCCAATGTTGTGTCTTGTGGCAGCGTATTCTGAGCCTGGATTTCCAAGACCGACAACAAGATCAAACATGTTAGATGAAAAGAGAGCTCACCGAATCGTGATTAAACGTTCGGTGGATCGCCTTGGCGAGGATGTCGGCGGTGGAGACGACTTTGATTTTATCGAGTTTTCGCCCTTCCTCTGAAAGAGGAATGGTATCTGTCACGATGACTTCTTTAAGTTCCGCGCAGCCAGCGAGGCGCTCAATGGCAGGACCTGAAAAAATCGGGTGAGTTGCCAGAGCGTAGATATTGCGCGCTCCATGCTTGGCCAGCGCTTGAGCGGCTTGAACGAGGGTGCCGGCCGTGTCGATCATGTCATCGATGATCATACAGTCTTTGCCTTTCACATCCCCGATCACGTTCATGGCTTCGGCGACATTGGGACCAGTCCGGCGCTTATCGATGAGGGCCATTTCCGTATTAAGTTTCTTAGCAAAGTGACGGACACGCTCAACCCCACCAGCGTCCGGAGAAATCATCATGAGATTTTCCCGGTTGAGGTTTTTTTGAATGTACTCAAGGTGAACAGGGCCCGCGAAGATATTATCAAATGGGATATTAAAGAACCCCTGGATCTGGCCTGCGTGAAGGTCCATGGTCACAACCCGCGAAGCACCAGCGACGGTCATCATATCGGCGACCAGTTTTGCGGTGATCGGAGTACGAGGGGCACTTTTTCGATCCTGTCGGGAGTAGCCGTAGTGAGGAACGACCGCCGTGATCGAATTGGCCGAAGCGCGTTTAAGAGCATCAACAATGATCAAGAGCTCCATCAGGTGCTCGTTGACCGGTGCCGAGGTACTCTGGATGACGAAGACATCGGCTCCGCGGACGTTTTTCTCGATCTCACAGTAGATTTCACCGTTAGCAAAGCGTCTTAATTGTGGATTTACGAGGGGAACGTCGAGGAATTCAGATATTTTCTTGGAGAGTTGGGGATTTGAGGTGCCAGAGACTAGGACGATACGTCTCATCACTCGTCGCTCCTTAAAAAGGTGGTTGGGGTGGCAGGGATCGAACCTGCGTATGGCAGA
>CAZPFM010000041.1:0-9914 GCA_964585845.1 uncultured Bacteriovorax sp. | reverse complement strand
TCGGCGATACCACCCCCGGCCGGTTCAAAGCGCGGATACGGAAGGTAAGCACTCTGAGTCCACTCCCAGAGTGTGCCGTGGATCTGGCTGAAGAGATTAAAGTTTTGAGAAGGACGTCGTGGTTCATGGGATGAGGAATCCATAAAATGACCCTGGACCTTTTCCATCCCCGCCGCCACTTCCCATTCAAATTCGGTGGGAAGACGGCATCCTCTCCATTCGGCATAGGCCTTCGCCTCATAGAAGCTCACATGAGAAACCGGGGCTTCAAGATCCAGGGGAATAAGTCCAGAGAGGGACATCTGCCACCACACCCCATCTTTTTTTTCCCAGTAAAGAGGACAATGCCAGTTTTCTCGCTGAATCAGATCCCAGCCATCAGAGAGCCAAAGAAGAGGATTCTCGTAACCATGGTTTTCAATGAATTCAAGAAATTCTCCATTGGTGACAAGATGAGAGGATAAAAGAAAACTATCCACATAGTGATGATGCTCATCTCCTTCATTATCATAGGCAAAATTTAGTTCTGTTCTTTTCTTTCCCATTCGTCGAAGTTCACCCGGAATGTGGTGCCAGGTCGGTGTGATGCGGGCCTCGCACTCAGAGAGTTCCGGTGCCTCGAATCTCGGGCGGGTTGGGTTTTCAAAAAAATTTCTCTTTATATCCATGAAAAGAAGCTCCTGGTGCTGCTCCTCATGATTTATCCCGGTTTCAATCAGCGGAAGAAATTCCTCTATGAGGTCACTGGCCGCTCCCTGAATAAAGCCCTCCATCTCTTCGGTGACCGCCTGACGGTAGCTGCGGACTTCTTCCAGAGACGGTCTTGAAAGAGAGTTTCGTTGAGACTTTGTGAGATGAGCTCCAAGAGACTTGTAATAAGAATTGAAAAGAAAGTCGTACTCCGGTGCTCCTTTAGCGAGTTGTAGTTTTTTCAGAATGAACTGATCGAAGAACCAGGTCGTGTGGGCCAGGTGCCACTTCGGAGGAGATGTGTCGAGGGTAGCGGAGACCATCATGTCTTCAGCTGTGAGAGCTTGAACAATTCGCTCCGTTTGCTCGCGCACAGAAAGGAATCTCTCCCGCAGAGTTTCACGGTTCAGGTTAGTGTTTAATGTAAGTGTGGTCATTGGTCTCTTAACTCCGAAATAGCCGGCCCTTCGATGGCCTTACCTTTGGTATTAAAGCGGGAGCCATGAGCAGGACAATCCCAGGTTTTTTCTATGTCGTTCCAATGGACGATCCCACCAAGATGAGTGCAGATAGCAGTCCTGACTTCAAATCCATCCTTGTTATTATGATAAACACAGGCCTTGGTGAGTCCTTTTTGCATCAGGCAGCCGTGATCCAGGGGAACTTCTTCTGGGCGCTCGACCTCCGCTGGTTTCAGATAATCAGCGTAATTTAATGCTGTGGTCATCCCCTCTTTCATCGATTCCATCAGTCGAGATGTTATGGCCACCCGTGAAGGATCAAAGAGCTTCTCCCAGGGATGAGTTTTTTTCTCGATGAGATCCGCCAGAAGAAGTGAAGAGATGGTCGCATTTGTCATTCCCTGTCCGGAGAATCCTGTGGCGATATAGACCCGTTTCTGCCCGGGAGAGAGACCGATATAGGGGAGCTTGTCGGCCGGCTCGAAGACTTGCCCGGACCAGGTGTAGCTTAGTTCACCTAAACCATCGAAGTTTTCTCTCGCCCAACGCTCCAGGGCCTTGAAGGGATCATGAGTTGGTTCGTGACCCACCCGGTGATCCTCTCCACCCACGATGACCTGATCTTCGTAAAAACGCACATAATGGTAAGGGGACTCGGTATCACTAAGGAGTATAGGTTTTTCTACCGAGGCCGGTGATTTAAGAGAAATCGCATAGGTTCGATAGGCAAATTGCTTCGTATGGATACTAATAAGATTATTTACAGGTGAGTCTGTGGCCACAATCACTCTTTTGGCACGGATCTTCTGACCAGAATCCGTTCGGAGGGTAACTCCACTGTCCTCTTCACGGAATTCTGTGATCTGGGTTTCTTCATAGATCTGGACACCCAGCTCTTTTAAGACCCGAAGGAGTCCCTGAAGATATTTCAGTGGATGGAACTGTGCCTGATCTTTGTAGAGAATCCCTGCCCTCTTATCTTTCAGCAAAGGAACTTCCGGGATCATCTGGAGCTCGATGCCACATTGCCTGGCGGCCCGGACTTCCTTGTCGAGGAAATCTTTTTTGACATTATTTCCCTGGAAATAATAGCCATCGAGGTTCTCAAAATCGCAGGGAATTCCTTCCAGAGAGACAATAGAGGAAATCTCTTCTATGGCACGGGTTTCAGCGTCCATGTAGGCCTGTAGATCCCGGCAATCAAGATACTTCACAATTTCCTGAATCGGCAGCTCCGGGATGCTTGAGAGATGGGCCGTGGTCCGGGAAGTCTGACCACTACCAATCATGAATGATTCAACGAGAGTCACAGGGTGACCACGTTTAGCCAACTGATAGGCACAGGAGAGACCTGTGATCCCTCCTCCAACGATACAGACATTTGTTTCAATGTCCTGCCGAAGTCCCTCAAAACGTCTGGGTGAAACATTTTCCCAAATTGAATTATTTCTATCTTTAATACTCATGGTTGGTGCTCGATGTTTTGTTCCTGAGAACCGGAAATTTGACCTGGCATAGGACTCGTCACGACTGGCTCCTTTCTTCGTTGGACATCAACGATATTTTTCATCACATCCTCTTGAGGGCGATGGTTTTCCAGCTGAAGGCTGGCACGCTTAAGCTGGACAAAAGAGGCAATAGAGAGTGTGGCACCGAGAAGGAAGTGAACGGAGTGGTCCATAGCCCCGAACTCCAGGACGTTCGGATAGAGTCTCCAAAGATTTGTGTCGGCTTCAGGAAAACCGACTCCCGGATAGCCGGGCGAGCCCAGGATGAATCCAGTCATACCTAGTAGAAAGAAAAAGATTCCAAACCCTAGTGCCGCGGCCAAAGCGCGTCCTTCATACTGACAAGCCCAGAGAAGAATCCCTCCGGAGATGAGATGAAAGAGATTATGCATCATAGAGAGATGGAGACCAAAGAAGCCTGGCATGAGGAGTCCAAGTAAACTCAGGATAACAAGAGAGCTACCGATGAAGGCGCTCGCCTTCTGAGCACTCGACTTATGTCTTTCCAGCCGGGGATGCAGTCTATGAGAATGAGTAAGTGTGGCCATAAAAAATCCTTTCAATGCTTCAGCCGGTGGGCGTCCCTTTCGATTTGAGCGAAGTAACGGCTCTGCATTTTCTGTAGGCTATCTTTCCAGTGAAGGAGTTCGTCTTCTAAAATTGGAAAATCCGAAAGATCCTGGGCTGAAAATTTCCTGAGTTTCATAAATGATTCTCCGAGTTCGATGAGAGTGGCTTCATCCACTTCTTCATTTATCCGGGAGAAGAGTTCCCCTTCTTCTTCCAGAAGATGAATCTGAACGATTTCGGCAAGGACTATCAGATCGGCGAGAGTTTCATCTTTCACGCTCCGCAAATGCTTTAGTTTTGGAGTGAGGCTTCGAACCTTTTGATCAATGATTCTATGTTCCGCTTCAGCTTCGAGAATATTGAAGTGAAGTTCAGGATTGGAAACGAGTTCTTGATAAAGTGTGCGTTTCTCAGCTTCGGAATGGATTTTGAGGGATTCAAGGAATTTTCGGCCTACAGCGATGAGACCGTTTCGATCAGCATCCCGGCTGCGCAAAACTTCACACGACTCTTTTAAGGCCTGGTGATCCAGGACCAATAAGTCGATGATGCTCACATCCTGAATGAGGGGCGGCAGCTTTTTGTGCTTCAGAGCTTCCAGAATTCCTCCTATCCGACCAAAAAGATGAGCAAAGTTGGGGCCAGTTAATCTATGGGAGTTCAACCAGAGTCTGAGGAGGAATGCCCCGGTGAACATTAATAAATTCTAAAGTCGTGGGCTTCATCGGGGAGAAATGAGAAAATGCTTTTTAGATGGAGGCGAAAATGAATCTGGATGAAATTTCTATTGCAATGCCCATTGAAGAAAAACTTCTCAAACCACTCCATGACTGGGGTGCCAGGATGGACTGGACCAATTTGAAGCATGTGCATCTCATTCACGTCGTGAAAAGAAGTATTGCTCCCTTTGAATTTGGCGTCGTGGAAATTCCTGATGAGAAAACCTATGCTTCGATGAAGTCTACTCTTGAGAAATTCTTAAAAGATGAGGCTAAAAAGATCTTTCCCACAGATTTTAAAGGTGAAGTTTCAGTCCATCTCAGCATTCACTCTCATCCCGAGGAAGAACTTGTGAATATCCTCAAGCACATCAATTCTCATTTAGTGGTGGTGGCCACAGAGGGAAAACACGGTCTTGAAGGTTTTTTCCATAACTCTTTCACCGATCACTTAGTGCGATTTGCTCCCTGTGATGTCTTCGTCGTGCGTCCGGTAAAATAAAACGCCTTCTGCGGAGCACAATCCTCGACAATTCCCATCATTTTTCCCACAATAGGGTCACTTTATTTCACTCTATTTCCGGAGAACTCCTATGCAAAAAATCAAAGTGCAGAACCCTGTCGTGGAACTCGATGGCGACGAGATGACTCGTATCATCTGGACCTTCATCAAAGATAAACTCATTAACCCTTATCTTGAGCTCGATATTAAGTATTACGATCTGGGGATGGAAAACCGTGACAAGACCGACGATAAGGTCACTGTTGAAGCTGCTGAAGCGATCAAAAAGTACAATGTTGGAATCAAGTGCGCCACCATCACTCCGGATGAAAAGCGTGTAGAAGAATTCAATCTCAAGCAAATGTGGAAGTCACCCAACGGAACAATCCGAAACATCCTCGATGGAACTGTTTTTCGTGAGCCGATTCTTATTAAAAACATCCCTCGTCTTGTTCCTGGTTGGACCAAGCCCATCTGTATCGGTCGTCACGCCTTCGGTGATCAGTACCGTGCTACCGACACCGTAATCCCTGGCAAGGGCACTCTCAAGATGAGCTTCATCGGTGAAGATGGTAAGACTCAGGAATGGGAAGTTTATAACTTCAAAGGCCCGGGTGTGGCCCTTTCCATGTACAATACAGATGAGTCTATCCGCGGATTTGCTCAGTCATGTTTTAACATGGCCCTCGTAAAAGGCTGGCCACTCTATCTCTCTACCAAAAATACCATCCTCAAAAAATATGATGGCCGCTTTAAGGATATCTTCGCTGACGTCTACGAAAAAGAGTACAAGAAGAAATTCGAAGCAAAGGGTATCTCCTATGAGCACCGTCTCATCGACGATATGGTTGCTGCTTGTATGAAGTGGAATGGCGGATTCGTCTGGGCCTGTAAGAACTACGATGGTGACGTTCAGTCAGATACTGTCGCTCAGGGCTTCGGATCCCTCGGTCTTATGACTTCCACTCTCCTCACTCCGGATGGAAAGACTCTTGAGGCTGAAGCGGCTCACGGAACTGTGACTCGTCACTACCGTATGCACCAGCAAGGGAAACCAACTTCTACAAACCCAATTGCTTCTATCTTCGCCTGGACTCGCGGACTTCTTCACCGTGGAAAACTTGATAACAACAAAGAACTCATCGCTTTCTGTGAAGCCCTTGAGGACGTTTGTATCAAGACCGTTGAGGAAGGCAAGATGACTAAGGATCTTGCGGCCTGTATCCACGGCGATAAGGTCACTTCTGATCACTACCTCACAACGGAACAATTCCTTGAGGCGATCAATTCGAACCTTCAGAAACGACTCACAAAGTAAGTAAAAAAGGCCCTCGCAAGAGGGCCTTTTAAATTTATGCCTCGATTTATCGAACTCTTCAAAAAACAAAAGGCCATCGCCGCCATCGATCTGGGCTCCAATGCCCTCCGGGCGATTATTGCCCGGGAAGGAAAAGATAAGCTCGAGGTCATCCGAAACTTCCGCAAGCCCCTCCGTCTGGGAGAAGATGTTTTTCACAGTGGGAAAATTTCCGCTGAAAAAATGCAGCTCACTGAAGAAGCCTTCATCAGCCTCTTTCATATCTTTGCTGAATACAATGTGAGCGAGATCTCGGCGAAGGCCACATCGGCCATGCGGGACTCAAAGAATGGTTCAGAACTCGCCAGAAGAATCGCCCATTCTACCGGTATCGAACTTGAAACGATTGGAGGTCTTGAAGAAGCCGAAATCATCTTCCAGGCCGTGAAAGGTCAGCTCAATCTGAAAAAGAAAACGGCTGTTCTCATGGATATCGGCGGTGGAAGCACTGAGATCATTGTTGTGAAAAACGAGGAAATCGTCGGGATTCATAGTTTCAACGTCGGCACCGTAAGACTCCTTCAATACAAGGATCAGGAAGAACTCGAAGAGACTATTTCTGAAAATATCCGGGAGATGCTTCGCTTTATCCGCGAGCATCTCGGAAAGAAAAAGCCGGATCTTCTGGTTGGTACAGGTGGAAACCTTCGCCGGATCGGAAAAATTAGAAAAAAAATCTTAGGGCGCCCCACTTCCACCGTGGCCCAGTTTAACGAGATTCACCATATGGAGGAATCCATTCTCTCTATGTCCTATGTGGAAAGAATCCGAAGGCTTGAACTCGATCAAAACCGGGCGGATGTTATCCTGCCAGCGATCATGCTCACTCATCATCTCATGCAGAAACTGAAGATGAAGGAGATTCAACTGCCCAAGGTGGGTCTCAAAGAGGGAATTCTCTTATCCATGCTCGACTATACGCCGAAGACATTGGTGCTGAAGGATTAATTTTTATCTTAATGTCTCAGGAATCGAACAAAGCATCTGAGTGACATTGGCCCCACTGCATCCAAGAGCTTCCTGAACTTCAGGCTGCTGAAGATAAATGGCCATTCGATCATTGGCCGAAAGATATTCCGCCCCTTCTCTTTCAGAAGCGCATTGCATGGCCACAAAGAAATTCAAAAGACTAGTTGAGCGTTCAGCTGGAAGCCTGGGTCTGGAGTTAAGGTATCGAGCCGTAATCGCTGAGCCTATGTAGTCGGCCATAATCTCTCTTTGTCGAGAGCCTGTTTGGCAGGTTGAGCCTTCTTCGATGAGACTATTAGGGCCAATACGTTGTCCGTTTTCCAGATGTCTTTGAGAGATGCATGAAGCGACCTCGAGATAAGGATTCCCTTCAAAAGTCGTTGGGGCCCTATTCTCCGGAGCATTCACAATTCCACAAGTGATTAATCGATCTGCATATCTTCGGCGCTCGTTGATGCCCTCACGGGTATAGAAAATCAGTGCTTGAGCATGCATCCGGGTATTACCCGTTGCCCAGCCAATGAAACTCTCCCGGTCTGCAGTGGGGACATCCGATAAGCATTCATTAATTCTCTGACTTAGTGTCCGGGACTGAGCACTAGTATCACTTTGCAAACTACTGATAGACTCGGAGAAATGATAACGATCATGAAAGGAATTGCAGGGGTCACCAAGGTGACCAAGTTCATGGGCGAGCAGGGCCAAATAGGTTTCAGGAGTTTGATGGGCAAGCAACGGGCAAACATTCATGACATTATAATTTTGCGCATAAGAAGCGTTGAAAGGAGCCCCTTGGCAACCAGGATCTTCTCCATCAAAGGTGACCTGCATCGTTTCCAATTTATAAAGAAGATGTCTCTGCCCCTCAGTTAGAGGCTGACTTTGAGAGATCTGAGAGATCATGGCCGTCTTAAGATCTTCAATCGTCTGTTGAACCCGGGCGATTTTTGCAGGATCACTGATAGGAGCAACTAAAGTTTCGAATTCAGGATTTGTTTGCGGAAGTCCTTTTTGCCGGAGATTGTTACAGCGATCAATGGCCACCGGATTAAGAATGCTTGTTCCATCTTCGAAAGAATTCTGAACCAGAGGGGCATTTTCTTGAGAGAGTTCAGAACAAACAGATTCAGGACTTTCAGGATCAGAAAGAAAGCGATTAGCGCAGCTCGGAGGCTGCACGCAGTTTAAGCTGTCATCAGTGCCAGATAGACTATTGAAAGTCTCAATACTCTGAATGAGAGGATTGGCATGGATGGCCGGGACAGAAATTAAAATCAAAGCGAGAAGAAATAATTTCATCCAACTATTTTAGTGCATAACAGGCCGGAACCCGAAAATAGCGCCCATAAGGAAAATACTGCCAAAATGAACTGGCAATCCGGTGCTTTAAAGCTCTTTTAAGGCCTTAACCAGCGCACTCTTCCGTTTCTCCGTCACCTGGTTTAAAAACTTTGGAGTAATAAGAAGCTCCATGGTGAAGCCCTTCCACATTCCCCCCTCCAGTACACAAAGACCACCCTTTCTTAAGCTCATAAAGTCGTGCTCAGGATGAAGGGCCAGGAGGGCCGCGATCACTTTCGTTAAGTGAGGATCATGCCCCACAAAGGCGTAGGTGCCATCGGTAGGAAGAAAAGAGATGTACTCAACAAGATGAACCGGGTCATCGAGGATATCAAGGTCGGCCATAATCTCGAGGTCTGAGTCTTTATAATGCTCCCAAAAAATTTCTGCACTTTGAACGGCCCGGGCCAGGGGTGAAGTGAAGATCACATCGATTTTCTTTTGGGCGACTTTAAAAAGACTGAGAGTTTTCTTAAGCTTCTTTCTCCCCTCGTCAGTCAGTTCACGCATGAAGTCTGCATCTTGATCCAGGTCAAAATGCCCTTCAGCCAAGCCATGTCTTAGGAAGATAAGTTTCATGGGCTTGTTCCTTTTTCCCGTTGAATGGTGCGGGCCATGAGGATAGCGTGAGTTCCGGTTTCGACTTCGTCGTTTTCTGGTTTCTTCTGAGTATAAGAGCCATCCGGATTCATGACCCAGGCCTGGCGAGTATCAGCGAGCTGAATCTCGATAAACTCAACAAGCTTCTCTTTAAGTTTCTGATCAGAAATAGGAGTTATAAGCTCTACCCGGTTGTGAAGGTTTCTGTGCATCCAGTCCGCAGAACCAATCAGGAAATCTCCATCCACAAAATTTTCCTGACCATTAGCAAAGTAGAAAAGACGTGAGTGCTCAAGGAAGCGGCCGATGATGGAGATCACTTCGATATTCTCTGAGAGATCCGGAACCCCTGCCTTTAAAGAACAGAACCCTCGTATGATAAGGGTGATCTTGACCCCGGCCTTGGAAGCCGCGTAGAGAGCTTCTGAGATGAGCTCATCTTCCAGGGAATTCATCTTGGCGATGATCCGGGCGGGCTTCTTATTTTTAGCGTTTTTGGCTTCCTGCTCGATTTTTGCCAGGAATGTGGATTTCATATTAATCGGGGCCACAAGGATATTTTCGTAATCTGTCTTAAGAGAAGAGCCAGTGAGGTAATTGAAGACTTCTACCACCTCATCACAGATTTTCTTGTTACAAGTGAGAAGACCCAAATCAGTGTAGAGATTGGAGGTCTGGGAATGGTAGTTCCCCGTCCCGATATGAGCGTAGCTCATGATCTCCCCATCGGCTTCCTGACGAATAATGAGAGTGGTCTTCGTATGGGTTTTTAGTCCTAGAATTCCATACACCACATGCACACCGGCATCTTCAAGCTTCTGTGCCCACACGATATTTCTCTGCTCATCAAAGCGGGCCTTAAGTTCCACGAGGCAGACAACCTGCTTACCCCGCTCTGCTGCCTTGATAAGGTTTCTCACGAAAGGAGAATTATCTCCTGTCCGGTAGAGAGTCATTTTAATGGTGAGAACATTGGGATCATCCACCGCCCCTGAGATGAACTTCTCAACAGTACCGGAGAAGCTATCATAGGGATGGTGCAGAAGGACGTCATGCTGACGGATGACGGAGAAGAGATTTGTATTTTCTGCAAAGGTCTTCGGGATGACGGGAGACCATGGTTTGTATTTAAGTTGTGGAAGATCCAGATCCACGATGCTCTTTAAAATAGAGAAGTCGATGGGGAAATCCATTTCG
>CAZPFM010000040.1:0-9920 GCA_964585845.1 uncultured Bacteriovorax sp. | reverse complement strand
ATTGCATCCTCTAGGGCTTTGATTTTCTCTTTCTCAAAGCCGTATTCTTTTGATGGTCTAAAAGAAAAATTCCTCAAAGAGCCAAAACCATTTACTTCGAAGCGGGACATACATTGGAAGAAGCTGGGATGGATAGCTGGGGGGATTTTAGGAATAATAATCGTTGGTATTCTTGTCATGCCGTCGGCTAAGCCTGAACAAATTGTTTTCCATGAGAAGTCGTCTCTCACAGGTGGATCATCTGGTAATAATCTTGAAAATAATCCCACTCAAGATACAGTCCGACAACTCGAAGAGGCTCAGGTCGGTTCTAATTCGGTTCATGGCTCTTTAGATCATCTGTATGCGAGTTCTGGTGGAAGATCGATGGCAACCGGAGGAGGAAATCCTTCGGCTGATCGAAGTTCTTCAATGATTATAACTAGAGGCGGAGATTCAAAAAGCAGGTTATCCAGTGGCACCAGAATTAAAGTTAAACTCGCTGAGGATCTGGTTGTTTCTGGTCAATCAGTTCCTCTTATCGGTCTTGTCGCCGCTGATGTGCATAGTGATTCCGTATTAGCGATTCCCAAAGGTGCAAAACTTCTTGGCGAGGCTTCATTTAATGAGTCCACTGAAAGAGCAAGTGTGACCTGGAGATCAGTTGTCATGCCAGATGGTAGAGAGAGAGCAATCTCTGCCCTTAGCGTGGGAAGCGATTCACAGGAAGGCGTGAAAGGTAATGTTCGTTCTGAGGCCATTAAGAACTCTGTTGGGCAAACATTAACAAGATTTGTAGGGGCATATGCTGCTGGCTCCATGAATACTGGTGTGTTTGGTGCTAATGAAGGCGGTCACAGAAATGGTATGAAGAATGCTATCGCTGCAACAGCCACTGACAGAGCAAATTCACTTGGTGAAGGTCTTCAGAAAGAAAGTAAGTGGATTGAGCTTAGAGGTGGTTCAGAAATAACGGCAATTCTAAATCAGCCTTTTGTGTTTCGAGATCCTGGAGGCAACAATGGATAAAGGAAATGGAAGTGGAGAATATCTTCTTTTTACCTTTATGGGTTTGATGTTCCTCATAAAAGGTTTTCTGTGGATCAAAGCTTGGTTGACCTCTCCCAGCAACCTTCTCACCGTTGTAGTCATTCTGCTTCTGCTGCTATTGCCTTCTTTTTGGCTTTTATGGAGGTGGAGGGCTAAGAATTTGTTAAAAAGGGCGGCTGATGATGCCATTCTCGGTAAAGAGCAGAACTCGGTATATTGTGGTGAAACAAATCACAATGAATCTGTCTGGATCAAAACGCGGCAAAGAGCCATGCACACCCAGGTGGTGGGAACAACGAATGCAGGTAAAACTGAAAGCGTGATTTTACCTTGGGCCATTCAGGATATCGAAGCCGGTAGGGGACTTTTGATTATTGATGGGAAGGCAGACCATTCTCTTCTTAATAAGCTTTGGTCTTATTCTGCAAGGGCCGGCCGGAAGGATGATTTCAAACTTTTCAGTCTTGGAAAGATGGATCAATCGATACAGTTTAATCCTTTAAAAGGTGGAGCGGCTGAAGAAATAACTGAAAGAGTTTTTAATGCATTCGATTTTGAAAATCCGCATTACCGAAATCTGCAATACGAAGTTATGAAGCAGATAATGAGGATTTTTGAGGGCACCAAAACTGAACCAACATTTCAGCGCCTCTACCAAGCTATCACAATGCCGGAGTTGCTGGAAGACTTGTCAGATAAGATCGATGATGTAGAGCTGAGACAATGGGTTCTAAGGTTTCGGGCACTCTCTCAAACTGATCGCGAGAATAGAACGAGCGGATTAGTGACGGCTATAGGACACTTCTCTCATGGTGCTCACGGAAAGCTTTTTAACGGATTTGATGAAGCCTTAACAATAGATCAGGCATTATCAGAGAATAAGATTGTCTATTTTCAGCTTCCGGTTTTGTTATCACCTTTTTTAGGAAAAGCTACGGGTAAACTTGTATTGCAATCTCTACAGGCAGCGGTGGCTAATAGGCACAGGGTCTCTGGTGAGAAGAAGTTCTTTTCGGTTTTTCTGGATGACTTTACTGAGTACCTTTATCCCGGGTTTGTTTCAATCTTAAACAAATCCAGGTCTGCAAATGTTGGAGTGGCCTTTGCTCATCAGGCTCTTGGCGATATTACAGAGTTGGGAGATTCGGTTGCTAATTCTATCTTAACGAATTCAAACATTAAGATATTCATGAGGGGCAACGATCCTGATTCTGCAGAATATTTCTCAAAGGTGATTGGAACGCTCACATCAACGAAGTTTACAGAAAGACAGAAAGCAGGACTTTTTAACAATCAGAAAACTGGAGATGTTTCTGCGAGAGAGGCAGAGGAATTTATTATTCATCCCAATACCTTCAAGCAGAACCTGGGTGTTGGAGAAGCAGTAATGATAGTTCCTCATGAACGAGGCTCTAAAACAATAAGAATCAAATTTCATAAGATGGATGACTTAGCGCTACCCGAGGAATTACCCATGAAGAATAAGATAACTGTCCCGTTATTAAAATTAAAGGAATCACCGGTCGTTGCCAAAGCCGAGGAGAAAGACTCCCAGCAGGTCCGATCAAGAGATCAAGGCGAAGAGGGTGCATTCCATTCAAAAGGAGAAATAAATGTATAGTCATTCACTGGTAAATAAATGTTTCACATTGTTGGGATTTGTCTCGCTTCTTGCCTTCGGTTCTGGATGCGCAACTCAAGGAAAAAGTATGGGGCTAGGTGGCTCCATTGGAGCAGGGACAGGAGCGATCCTTGGAGGAATTGCAGACCCAGGTAAAAAAGGAGAATTTCGGACTCGAAACATTGTAATAGGAGCAGCGCTGGGTGGATTGGCCGGAACCGTAACTGGAGCAGCGATTCACAACAATACTGAAAAAGAAAAGGAGCTTGCCTATTATAAAGGACGAGAGTCTAAGAGCAAAAGCGGATCTGGTGGAAGTATGCCTTCTCTTCAGCAGCCAGAGGTAGAGGCCAAATGGGTTGAAGGAAAGATTGTAGGCAATAGATTCATTGATGGTCATTACGAGTATGTAATTACCCAACCAGCCAGATGGGAGTCATCAGATGATTAAATATAAATGCGGCCGACAGGTTCCAGTAAACGTGATCAAGGCCCTGAAATACGTTTCTAAGGTGGGTGTTCTGACGACATCTCAGTGGCATCAGCATTTTGGTAAAGGTTGTTTGAGGTGGAAACAAAGACAACTCAAGAAAATGGAAAACAAAAAATTCTTGAAAAAGCATACTGCTGTATCTGAAGGAAGATGGGTTCTTGGGACAGTCGGGCAGGAGACTATAGAAGGGTTGAAGTTCAGGCCAGTGACTCCAGTTGCTCCTCAACATTTCATACACGATGAGTTTATTGGAGAGACCCTTTTATTGCTTGAACTAAAGACCTTCTGTTATTCATGGTTAACTGAAAAACAATTGAAGGCCCAGGAATCGAAAGCTTTCATGATTCGTGGTAAGGACAGAGAGATTAAGTACCCTGATGCTGTTTTCAAAGTGGTGCTTGATGGAAAAGAACGGACAATCGCCTTAGAATACGAGAGGACTGGCAAGACTTATGGCCGCTATAAATCCATTCTTTGGCAGTATAATGGCTTAAGTTCTCTGGACATGATTCTTTACGTTGTGGAAAACGACGAGATCAAAAAAAGAATCATCCGTGCCATGAAGCATGTTGGTGGATTGAGACTTCAGACGAGACTCGCATTTGTAGATGCCCAGGATTGGTTTAAAGATCCTTCTCTGGCAACAATACAAATTGCAGGACGATCCCTGAAGCTTGCCGATGTTTGCACACCAAAGGCCCAAATCTGATTCTTTGTTGATGTAGCCGCAGATGAGGTCGTAATACCGACTTCATCTGCAAAACGCTTCTCTGTTCGATTGATCAAATTTCAGCAATAAAATTAACAGGATTCCGCCTCCGCCCGTATTCTTAACGTCTCTGATCGTTTCCTGACCCCTCCCCCCCAACGAGTTGGTGGAAAGGGGTCAGGAAACTGAGACTAAATACGGGCGGAGGCGGGGAAAGTAAGGAGAGTAAAATGAATAGTAATGAGATGGAAGTAAGAAGTAATAAGACGGGGATGGGAATAAAAAAAGAAGAGGTGGAGAGAAATGAAATAATGAGGGGGGAAGGGGAAAATAAGGCAGAAGCAAAAAAGAAAAGAGGAAGAAGAAGAAAAGATGAACCAGTGGAACTGGTGAATCCGAAAGATCAAAATAAGTTCTTTGTCGATGTATCAAAAGATCAAGAGAACAAAGAACTTATTTTAAATTTTTTGTCACAAGCAAATAATAAAGATCAAGGAAGGGAAATTACTTTTAAGGATCTTGTTTTTATATCTCTCCCCAAGATAACTCCAAAAGATATCGAAAAGCTTCAGGAATCTTGTCTCTCTGAGATGGAAAAAGTGGAACGAGCATTATCAGAATACAACAAGAAGAATGAAGTTAATCTCACGCTCGGAGAATTTTTAGTGCGCAAGCTGGGAATTAATTAAAACCTGATGGGAATTAATTGTCCTAGTGCATGGCCCAAAGGCCTTTAGGTTAATGCTATTAAGACTTGAAAGGAGTTTCTATGGGAGAAAAAGCTATAATGTTGGAGGAAAAATCAAAGACTACATGCTACAGTAGTCCAGCGGAGTCTAACGGCTCTGTAATGCTCTTTGAAAATTATAAATGGATGACAACTAGTGAAGCAGCAACTTACTTGAGAAAATCCTCCAATGCAATTCGAACTGCTGTATGTAGAGGACACATTACTGCACGAAAATTCAAACGGAGACTTTACTTCAAGCGGAGCGAACTAGATAAGCTGATTGAGACTTCTACAACCGTAGGAGGTTAAAATGGCTATCAGATCGTATGAAAAGAACGGTAAAAAGCTTTTTCAGGTTTATGTAAATGCGAGAAGCAAAATAGACCCAAAGCTTAGAGTTCAAAAAACAGTTTCCGATTTAGAGTCGCTCTCACAAGCAAGACGAGAAGAGAATAGGATTAACCTAGAGCTTGGCAAGAAAATGCTTGAGCTAGAGGGCAAAGCTCATTCCTGGGAATATGTAATTAATCGGTGGAAGGCTGAAGCTGAGTCAGGGCTCCTTGGGGAATATAGTTCTTCAACGATTATGGATCATGTTGCTTGTCTTTATAATTGGACTAGCGACTGGTTAGAAAAATCGGCTGCTGAACTTGGTAAAGCCGAGGGACGTGATCTTGTAAAAAGAATGCTGGATGCTGATAAATCTGTAAGCTTCATAAAAAAAGTGAAAAACACAGTAAACGTATTTTTCAATTATGGAATTGAAGAGGGACTTATCAAAGGTACTAAGCAGTCTCCGGTTCACGGTATTAAGCTCAATATTAAGACCGAGAAGGTTCCCGACATTTTAACCAATGAGGAAATTAAAAAATTCCTCTTTGAGGCTAAAAGAATGGAACATCCCTGGTATCCGGTCTGGGCCACTGCTTTATTAACAGGAATGAGATCGGGCGAACTTTATGCGCTGGAATGGGATGATATTGATCTCGAGTCAAATTTAATCAGGGTTTCTAAATCTTTCAATAAACGTACTAATGAGATAAAAAGCACAAAAGCTGGATATTGGAGAAACGTTCCCTTATCACCAGAGCTTCGGAACCTGTTTATTTCTTTAAGAGGTAAGTACGATTCGCCTTATGTACTCCCACGCTTTAAAGATTGGGATAGAGGCGAACAATGCAAAACCCTGAAGATGTTTTTGGCTGGAATTGGACTACCCAAAATAAAATTCCACGCATTGAGAGCTTGTTTTGCTACTCAGCTTTTAGCAAAAGGCACTCCTGCTGCGATTGTAATGAAGATCTGTGGTTGGAAAGATTTAAAGACTATGGAATTTTATATAAGGGTTGCAGGTGTGAACGAAAAAGGCGCGACAGATTGTCTACGTATCCTTCCATCAGAAGTTGAAGTCATGGGAAATGTTGTTTCATTGTTTGCTGTAGAATAGAGGGCCTGGGAGCATACCTCCCAGGCCTCTTCTTTAATTGCCCCTATACTTCTCAAGTATTTCACGGACTTAAATGCATTAAAGCTTGTCAGGCCAACACCGATAGGTAAACTGAAGTTAACGAAAGTGAAGATTTGTTGACAAAAGACGACTAAAGTCGTATACTTTACCTCGGAGTGGAGATGAGAAAGTTAAACGTTAACCTGATTCAGGAAGTGATGTTAGAGAAAGGTCTTACTCAGCAAGCGATTGCTGAGACTATGGATCTTTCCAAGGCCACGATCTCAGGTTGGCTGAAGCCAGAAAAATTCCCCCGGCCACAACACCTTTTAGCTCTCAGTAAATTGCTTAGCCTGCCTTATAAAGAACTTGTGCTACAGGATCAGAGCCAGCCATTGGTTGCATTCAGAAAAAATGGAAACTTTAAAGTCACTGAAGAACATTTGAATCAATTCCAATTTGTCGCCAGGATGTTGGAAAAACTCGTTCCGTACCTTCCTTTTGATATTGAATCAGCTCCATCGACTTTGAAAAGTCCAAGGTTAGACTACGAATATATTCAGCTAGTAGCTGGAAAAGTCAGAAGTCAGATCGTAGAAGATGATGGGGTAATTAAATTTGAAAGACTCATTAGATTCTTTACGGATCTCCAATCCGTATTAATCCCTGTGCTTTGGGGTGAAAAAACTAGAAAGCACGCGACTCATATTTATCTTCCTACATCTTCAACCACATGGGTCTTCATAAATTTAGATTCGAAGATGCATGATTTTAAATTTTGGCTTGCACACGAACTTGGCCACGCAAAAGCTCCACATCTAAACTATGAGGAAGGTGAGGAGTTCGCAGATAAGTTTGCTGGTGCAATGTTATTTCCACAAGAAATGGCTGCGAAAGCTTATGGCTCTTGTTCTAAAATATCTGGAGAATGGAAAAGATTTGAACACATATCTGCAATTGCTGAGAAACTAACAATCTCTCCAGTAACAATATATTACCAATTAGAACATTATGCTAAGCACTTCGATAAACCATCTCTTGACCTTGAAAAAGTAATCCATCAGGGAACCAGCCAATTCAATCAGAAGTATCCACTTTTAAGTGAGAAGATATTTAAAGATAAAGCACCTACGGGAAAAATGTATGTGAAGGCCGCTAACGAAGGTTTCAGCCCAATATTCTTTGATACACTCAAATCATTTTTGAATAACACGGATGTTAATCCTAATAAGTTTGTTTCCAATTTACTTGATGTCTCATTAGAGGATTCCTGGGAAATTGTTGAAGCGCTAATGAGAGCAAGGAATGCCAAGAAAGAAGTTACTGGTTGATTCATGTAGTTATTTCCGCCTAGCACAGACAATCCATCCCCTTTTAGGGGAAGAGTTTGGCTCTACCCAAAAGTACATTCTTTTTTTGATAGAAGAGTTCGAGCGTGAATACATGAAATCTTCACGCTTGAAAGGCAAGTTCGGATGGGTGAGGCAAACAGAATATCTAGAAAATCGTAGAAGATACCGGATTAGAACTACAGCAGAAGAGAAAGATGAAATCGAAGAAATCTCTCAGCACATGTCAGGCTTTGCTGAAGATGAGGAATTAACAGTCTCACCAGAAGATATTAAGGGTGTAGCAACTGCTTATGTTTGTAAAATACCGATTGTCTCTGACGATAGAGACCTTATGACTTTAGCTGAAGAGTTTGGAGTCAAATGTTTGAAGTCATTGGATCTCCTTTCACTTATGAAGAAAGAAAGACATGTGACTATAGATATTGTGAAGCAAGCTGTTAGTTATTGGGCTGAAGTTCGCGATGTACCTAGAGACTGCCAGGATGATTGCGAACGACTGTTCAAGATTGACTTCATCAAACTGACTGCTGCCTACAAATAAGTGCACCAGGTATCTATTCTCTTCTCTAAGCTGCAATTCTAATTGATTTGGCTTTCCTTGGCTTAGTTGCCTGGCAAGCCAATGAAAGTTTTAGGGTTGGGAAGTCTCCACCAAGAATGAACGAAAATAAGCCCCTCATTTGGGGCTTTTTTCATTCCTTAAATCTCGAACTTGCGAGCCTAAAAGCAAGGTTTTGAAAAAATATCATCATTTGAGATCACTCGATATTATTAGGCCTGTAGCTTTTTGTAGTTTGTGGCCGTAGTACGCATTAAAAAATTACTGCAACGTGGTTATATATATGAAGAAAGGACTACAAATTGATCGCACCATTCTACAATTGAATAGAGGTATAGGATGTCTGGAATAGGTCGGAATGAAAAGTGTTCATGCGGGAGTGGAAGAAAATTTAAACATTGCTGCTTAAATAAAAAGAAAATTCAAGTTCCACTGGAGGTCCTTCATAATTTTAAGGAGAGACAAGAAAGAGAAGTTAGAATAAAGGATAAGTATGGCATGGTAAGGCCAATAATTAGTACGGATTACCAAGGCCAAAAAGTTATAGCTGTTGGAGAGAGGTTATATTTCAATCCAAAATGGAAAACATTCGTTGATTTTCTACATGATTATATAAAGGATGTATTCGGAGCAGCTTGGTGGAATATCGAGAGGAGTAAACCGAGTAACTTAAAGTCTATCGTTCATCAATGGGCGGATGCGCCTATGAATACCAAGTCAAAAACAGGAAAGATGAGGGTGAGTTATTCGCTATAACACCGAATGGACCAATGCTCGCCTATCTAACCCTTGCATATGATTTATATGTTCTAAAACATCATCAACTTCTGCAAGGTAAGTTGATCAAACGCCTTAAAGACCATAACAATTTCCATGGAGCACGTTATGAACTTCTAGTCGCTGCAACATTTATTAGGGCTGGATTTGATATTGACTTTGAAGATGAAAGAGATGGACGTTCTAAGCATCCTGAATTCGTAGCGACTCACAAAGCATCAGGACATAAGTTTGATGTTGAGGCTAAAAAAAGAAATAGAAAAACGAAACTCAATAAAGAAGATTTCGATTCCAGCGGGGCAAAAATAAGTATTGGAAGCTTGCTTTCAAACGCCTTTTTAAAGTTTCGAAGACGACCTTTTATAGTCTGCATCGATATGGATATTCCACCATATGCTGGGAACCCTTTTCAACAGAATTGGAGTCGAGAGATTCTGGAGAGCCCTGATAAATCAGGTGGTAGAAATAGAGAAGGAAAGGATTGTTTTAATGTGATTTTCTTTACAAATCACCCAGTAGATTACACGTTGGAAGAACCGTCATCTTTCAATTATCTATTAATGATTTCTCAAGTACCTGACATTGAGATTAAATCCTATGACCCAATCTGGGCATTAGATAAGGCTTTCGCTCAATGTGGTAAAATACCTTCCAAGTTTGATGAATAGAATAATTATGAATTTCAAATCTCACTCGGAGCTGTTACGTTTTTTTCAATGAAACGAGCTTTCCTTTACATTCCAGTTTTTCGTGAACTGAGAGATAAGAAGGAGTCCGCTCTATTCCTGTTTCTGAGGGTAGATAAGTGGTCAAAAGTCGAGCAGGCCCGTGAATTACGATCTTTTCTTATGACTTTAGGTCTGCCTCGAATTCGATTCCACGACTTAAGAACGACTTAGTGCACCATCTGCTTAGTAAAGGTGTTCCTGCATATCAGGTGATGATCGCCGGCGGTTGGCGTGACTTGAAAACAATCCAACTCTATCTAAGAAAATCGGCTGTCGACATTCGTGGCTTAACGGATAGGCTAGATTTCAATTGAGAAATATTGACTTGTATTTATTAGTCATTGCTTGTCATAACGCAATCCTTTGTTCATAATTTTTGTATACTTAGCTATTCCTCAAAAGATTATCACGGAGTTGATAATGAATCTGGAAATCACGCATAGATGGCTATCTGTTCAAGAAATCGCCCATTATT
>CAZPFM010000039.1:0-10033 GCA_964585845.1 uncultured Bacteriovorax sp. | reverse complement strand
AAGGTCCTCTTCCGCTTAAACCTCATTAAGCTTTCTTCCGATGGAAGTATTGTCCGCACCAAAAAGCATCTTCTCACCCCTGACTCCACTAAACGCAGTCCCCGGATTGATGCTCACAAAAAAAAGATCCACACCCAGCATATCGACCGGGCCAAAGAGGCCCTGGAGCTTGATCCCTCGAAACGGGATATCACCTGGGTCAATATTCCTACTAATCCCGCAAAACTTGACCGGGCCCGGGAACTTATCCGGAAGTTTCAGGATGAGATGCTGGATCTCTTAGAAGACGAAGAAACCTCAGAGCTCTACCGGCTTACCATTCAGCTCGCACCAATGTAGAAAAATTTGACAGCACCCTGTAAGTCTCGAAAGTCACCTTTTGAAGGATGACTAGGAAGGGTAGGATTGAGTCCATGAAATCAAAATTGATCTTTTTAAGCATTGTCTTCTCTGTTGCCTTTGCCCTCCCGGGCTTTCCGGGGGAGAAGGGTGGAAACCTGAATGGAGATGAAGTCACTTCCATCATCAACCGCTCACTGGTTGAGAATTCATGTCCTGAACAACCGACTAGATCCCTCGTCTGCGAGCACATCTATAGGAAAGAACTCAGAATCCTACAGAATGATTTCCTGACTGATCCCTACCTAAGCCAGGAAGAAGAGCTCTATAAGACCCATTGCTGCAAAGAGAAGAGAGACCCTCGCCGGGAAGCCGGTGACGATGTCATCTAGTACTGACATTCAAAGACATCTATGCTAAATTCAGATCACTTATCCGGGGGTGCCCAGGTTTCGACGGGGAACTAGAAGGATTGAGTGCGTGCAGAGGTTGATCGAAGGCCTCTTAAAAATCGATCACATTTTAATCGGCAACGATTATGCAATGGCTGCCTAATTAGATCTATTCTAATCTAGGTTCCTGAGGGGCCAGCACCGATAACAAAAAGCTGGTGGAAACGATGGCGGATCGTTAGAAAAATAAACCGCGAAGAGATTTGGCGTGAAACTCTTTAAAAACAACGACTGTTTGTTGGTTCAGTAAAGATCAAAAATAGTGTCGATGCTAACTCATAGACTACGCACGTAGTACTCTCTACTGGAAGGTTTTTCGGACGTGGGTTCGATTCCCACCATCTCCACCGAAATTCCCAAAGAATTTTGGTGGACACCCTTTCCCTAAAATCTAAGTTTCTATAATCACAACTATTAGGTTTCAGTCAGTTACATCTTGTTCACTCCGGCCATCATGTCTGGAAATGTCCCTACATTTCCCTCGTTGGCTTAGTTGTGGCTCACTAATGGCTTACCCTTCGTCATCCATGGACCACGCAGCGTAGTTTAAGCGGCTCAAACAAACACTAAGCTTTTGTATTAGTTGGGACTACGCACGTATTTTTTAAAGAGCATTCAACCAATTATTGGGAGAACTGCTATGAAAATTAAAAAGAAGAAGAACAGAAGATCTGACATTAAGGTTATGACGAAAGAGGCAAGGATACTCAAATTCTTAAGGGAGAGTCGGCGCTTATCTATGAGGAAGGCAGGAGCTATTCTTAGCACATCTGAAGCATTTATAAATCATTCTGAGCACGGAAGAATTGATCTAACACCGGCGATTATTCTTCGGTTATTGAATGCTTATGGCTTTGAGTACGGATATTTTAAGGATCTGGTCGAGGGGAAAATTGAAATGCCAGAAAATCAGCTGGATGAATGTATAGGACTCTTGAAAAAGATGCCCCAAGAAAAGTTGAAAACATTGAAAGCAATTCTGCAAAGCTTTTAACAGGAGAGAGAAATGAAATATCTTTTTATTATTTTATGTTCGATTATTTTGAAATTTACAGTCCCAGTATATTTAACAAATCTTATTAAGGGTATTCATGTCGCTCGCCTTCATCTTCTAAAAGAGTCACAAGCTTCTAGGTGGTCTAAAGCATTAGTTTTGCCTAGCAAATAGATATATTCTGCTTTTAGGATTTCTATAGGTCACATTTTGTGACCTATAGAAATTAATAAAACTACTCCGTAACAACAGTGTATTCGGGATCTTCATAATAATATCACTTAAGAGTAGGCTTTTAGTGGCACCTGTGGTCATAACGTCAGCCAATCCAGGGGTTAATTTTACTGCTTAAGGTAATCACAAGCTAGGAAATTGGCGTTGCAGAAATCTTTCTCATATTCCGAAGAGTTTTCCAAATCTTCAAGTAAGATATCTGTATACTTGCGACTCCTGGTTCCACTGCAGCTCTGGCCACTGCTGGTGCTACAGGCCGGCGTGACTGCGTAAAGACGAAATAGGGAAAGTAGTTAGAAAATGAAATGAGTAATATTCAGGAAGCGACGCCAGAATTTCTCCTTGCTCGCTCCATGCAAAAAAGATGACACTTACAATTAGAAGGAAAATGCAAAGCAGGTAGAGTTATGAGCAAATATTTAAAAGCGAAGACCGTTAAAGAAGATAATGAGTTTGAGAATTTTGTGGACGGGATCCTTAATGATGCACTTGTAACCACTAATCTGCAAGGGTATATTAATATGTGGTATCCAGGTGCAATCAAGATCTTTGGTTACTCCTCGGCGGAAGCTGTTGGTAAGAATATAAAGCTTTTTTCATGTTTGGAAAGCGAGAACATGGAGAAGCTCAGTGAGAAAATGTTTGAAGCAAAATCTTCAGGAAAATACTTTGGGGAAATATATTGGAAAAGTGTAAGCGATTCATTCAAATCTGAAACTTATATACAGCCAATTTATAAAGATTTTCTTTTTGTTGGATATTCATTTGTTATTTCACGACACATTGAAAAGATTTTTTAACTAATGATATATTGTTTCTTTGATTTTTGTATGATGAAAATCCTCTTGGAAATTCCGGGATTTATTATGAGTCTTGATCATGATAAAAGCTTTTAATTGTGTTTTATCTAGTGGAGAAAATGACTGTATGCCCAGTAGCAAATTTTTAGATCAAAATGAAATCGTTTATAAGACCTTGTTTGAAACCATAGACTTCTTTACTATCTTCTTTCTCAACGTAGAGGGAAATATACAAACATGGGGGGCTGGTGGTACTAAAACTTTAGGCTATAATAAAGATGAAATTCTTGGGAAACACTTCTCGACACTTTTTCCCGATAAAACATTCCTGAAAAAGTTTCTAGAAAAGAAGTTAATCCATGCTACAGAAATCGATTTATTAAAGGATAAAACATCCTGTGTTCGTAAAGACGGCTCATTTTTTCAGGCAAAAGTTTGTATTTACATGGTATTTGATCAAAACGATAAACACATTGGTTATACCGTAATCATCGACGAAAACTATTAACTTTTACTTTTCTAAAGATCGGATTACATCTACACATAATGTCTTCTCAAGATAATTTTAGATCTCATTCTTTGCTCCTCTATAATCCAAAAGTTAAAATCTGGTACATATAGGAGCTTATTAAATGACAGATTCAACTTCAAAAAGATTAGTAAAAAACATTCCCAAAATAATGAATGCTTGGGCAACCAGGGCCAACGTTGAAGTAAAAGCTGCACATCATCAGCAGGACTTGGCATTAAAGAACTCTCTACCACAATATCTTAAAAATTTGTCAGATGCCCTCTCAAAGACAATCAATCGTACTAGGGAAAGAATTGAGGATGATAAAAAAGAAAGTACGCGTGTTAGTCAAAAGCACGGTAGGGACCGGGCAGGAACTAAACACTACACCATGGAGCAATTAATTAGTGAGTATCAAATTCTTAGGCAAGTTATCTGCGAAGTAATGGAAAAAGAAGCACCGTTAACTTCTCTAGAGCGTGAGGTTATAATTGGTTCTATCGAACAAGCCGTGAACGATGCTGCCTCGGAGTTCAGCGCTTCTATGAGAAATCTTCAGGAGCAAATAGCACGTAGTCTTGCACATGATTTGAGAACACCAATAACTGTTGCCCGGATGGCAGCTGAATTTATTATTCGTCGCCCTGGAGATCAAGCATTCCATTTAGATAAGGCAGCTCAGATCTGCAATAATTTGGACCGGGCGAATAAAATGATCAGCGATATTTTAGATATAAGTCGAATTCAGGCAGGTGAGGGGGTAACTCAAGAATTTAAAGAATGTAATTTAGATGAGATCATTAAGGCGATAGCGAAAGAATTTAATGTAGTCAAAAAGGGCAAGATCCTAGTGCAGTCGAGTGGTGATTGTATAGGATATTGGTATGCAGACGGTCTCAGGCGAGTTATTGAAAATCTTATAACTAATGCTATAAAATATGGTCTTGAAAATTCACCTATCAATATTTCTTTATCACAGGACATTCATTCCGCAACTATAATCGTTCACAACGAGGGTAAAACAATCCCGGAAGAAGAAATAAAAATATTGTTTCAGCAATTCAAACGTTCAGAATCTACTCAGGGAAAGGTTGGTTGGGGTTTAGGCTTAACTATAGTGCAAAGTATGGTTGAGGCCCATGAAGGCACTGTTAAAGTTGAAAGCAATGCCGAAAACGGCACATCATTTATGATCCATCTTCCCAAGACTCTAACTAGAAAAACTAAGTCAAAGTCTGATTATATTAACCCTCTAGGGCCAAGGGATGCCATTGTAAATCACTAGGAAATTGCATAAAGTAGGATAGAAGCACATTCTGGAGAACTCTCAGTGGGTTAGAAAATCAAGCGGCTTTTTTTTAAACTAAGCCTCAATTGATTCTCGGGCCTCCATACTCAAAGTAATGATCAAAATTGATTCTACGAGTTTTTCTAAACGTAGTGCTCGTTACCTATCTCACACCTATAAAATGAGAATTTATGTTGAATTTGAGCTGGAGGTTTAAAAATTAAGATTTCTTTACATACTCTGACTTGAGATAGATCTGCCCGGATTCATCGGACCTGCAGGAAACATTGTGGCCATTGTGTTCATCAATAAGCTTTATATTTTTAAATTTTGTTCCGATCTTTAAGGGGCCCGAACCTCCTTTAAGTTTAAGTTCCTTAATTAAGGTAATGGAGTCTCCCTCTTCAAGGATATTTCCAAAAGCATCTTTAACAGCTTCTATCGATTTATGATCATTTTCCTTTAGAGTGGCAGGGTTCCATTCTTCACCACACTCAAGACATATCTGAAGGTCTCGATCTTGGTAATTATTTGTAGACTGGCATTTAGGGCAGACAATTTCCATCATTGACCTCGTAATAATTTAAAAGACTATATTTAATTTTGAACTTCCATTCTAAAGCTGTCTACTGTTAATCTTTTATGGTTCAGTTAGTGATTATCTTTCATCAACATGCACGGATTTTATGCCCACTTGGTTAGCAGTCTCTGAAACAGGATCGAAACTTTCTCTATACATTGTTCCAGGAGCCGCTCAGACACAGATTAGCGGCGAGTATAATGGACGATTGAAAATCAAACTCAAGGCACTTCCTCAAGACGGAGAGGCGAATGCTGGTTTGATTGAATTTTTATCTAAAACGTTGAAGATTAGTAAAAAAAAGATTCATCTACTAAGCGGTGAGAAGTCTCGTCAGAAAGTTGTTCTGATTGAGCTGTCACCGGATGAGTTGCTTGATTTACTCCCGTGTTAATCACTCCTATTGATAGGCACGCTGTTTTATTTCCTGGGCCATTAGAGCTGTAATATGGGTCATATTAACAATCTCATCAACTGTAGAGGTCTGTTGAACAATATTGATAGCATGTTCTAAAGGAAGCAGAATTGGTCCAATTGGTGTTCCTCCACCAAGCTGAGATAAAAGCTTATAGCTTATATTTGCAGAATTTAAATCGGGAAAAATTAATAAGTCAGCAGCTTTATCTAGTTTACTAAAATCAAATAGGTTTTTCATTATTTCGAAATTAGTTGCAACGTCTGCTTGCATTTCTCCTTCTATAACTAAATTAGGATCTTTTTTTCGGGAGAGGAGTACAGCTTCGGCCATTTTCTTTGCAGATAGATCATTATTGCTACCAAAGTTCGAATATGAAAGGAAAGCTACTCTTGGCTCTTGGAGCATAATTCTTCTATAAAAGTTTGAGGCTGATACAGCAATTTCTGCCAGATCATCGGCTGAAGGATTGAGCTGAACTGTGCAATCAGCGAGGAATATAATTTTATTTTTTAGTATCATGACCATTAAGCCCGCGGCTTTCGGATGGCCTAAAGATTTTTTGCCTAAAACTTTTAAGACTGGTCTTAAACAGTTTGAATAACTTTGGGTTGCACCGGTTATCATACCATCAGCTTTCCCGCTCTTCACCATCATTGCTGCAAAGTAATTACCCCTTTTCATAAGTTCCTTTGAAGAGGAATAAGAAACTCCTTTCCTTTGTCGCTCATTGTAGAATTTCTTAACGAATGTGTCATATTCAGAATAATCTTCTGGATTTATTATCTGCACATCCTCAAGGTCGGCGAGTTTCATTTCTTCTATCTTCTTCTTAATATTTGTTTTATTTCCAAGGAGAGTGATACCAAGCTTACCTTCAGATTTGATTATAGAAACTGCTTTAAGGACTCGAGAGTTGCCCCCCTCGGTAAAGACCATCTTTGGTGCGTCAGAGTCCGGTAAACGCGACCGAATTTTTTTCATAAACGTTCCGGAACTCCCCAAACGCTCTTGTAGCTCTTGAGAGTATTTCTTGAAATCACTAATGTTAATTCTAGCTACACCCGAATCCATTGCCGCCTTGGCCACAGCTGCAGAAACTTTGCTCAGTACTCTTCTGTCAAAGGGTTTAGGTAGGAGATAATCTTTACCAAAAGTGAAGTTTGCATTTCCATAAGCCATTTTTACATCTTCAGGTACTTCTTCTTTAGCAAGTTGAGCAATCGCTAATGCAGCAGCTATTTTCATCTCTTCATTAATTTTCCTGGCCCTTACATCCAAAGCACCTCTGAAAATAAAAGGGAAACCTAAAACGTTATTGACCTGATTAGGATAGTCGGAGCGACCAGTGGCCATTATGGCATCATTCCTAACTTCAGATACTTCCTCAGGAGTTATTTCAGGGTCTGGATTTGCCATAGCAAAGATGATTGGGTTTGTTGCCATGGATTTCACCATGCTTTTCGAGACCAGACCTTTTGCTGAACATCCCATAAAAAAGTCAGCATTAACCATAGCATCTGCGAGAGTTCTTGCAGAAGTTTCATTGGCATAAGTTTCTTTATAAGAGTTCATTCCAACGGTCCTACCCTTATAGATAACTCCTTTGGAATCTACCATAAGTACATTTTCTTTTTTTACACCCAGGTTAATGAAGAAATTTGTGCATGCAATAGCAGCGGCCCCAGCGCCAGATACGACTAATTTCACCTCTTCAGGTCTTCTGTCTGTTATTTCGCAAGCATTTAGAAAAGCAGCACCACTAATAATTGCAGTCCCATGTTGGTCATCATGAAAAACAGGTATATCCATGATCTCTTGAAGCTGTTTTTCTATTTCAAAACATTCTGGAGCTTTTATGTCCTCTAAATTAATCCCACCAAACGTAGGCTCTAAGGCCTTAACTGTTTGGACAACTTCCTGGACTGTTTTTGCATTAATTTCTAAGTCAAAAACGTCGATATCTGCAAAACGCTTAAAGAGAACACCCTTTCCCTCCATCACTGGTTTTCCCGCAAGGGGGCCTATATCACCTAAACCTAAAACAGCGGTACCATTTGATACGACGGCCACTAGATTCCCTTTAGAAGTATACGAATAGACTGCATTATTATCCTTAGCAATTTCAAGACAAGGGGCCGCTACACCTGGCGAGTAGGCCAAAGATAAATCCCGAGCAGTAAGACAAGGTTTTGTGGCAGTGATCTCTATCTTCCCGGGCTTACCAGTGGAATGATAGTCAAGTGCTTGCTGATATTTTTCGTTTTTTGAAGAATCCATTCTAAAACCTTTGGAAATTACTAAATCTTAATAGAACTGAGCTTTTGCTACTTGAGAAACGTAACTAAAACTTCCTGCAAATGCAACATGTTGCAAATGCAGTGCGTGGCGTAAATATGTAAGAAGAATTAAGATTCTTCTTGTTCGATAATTAAAAGGGTGAGAGAATTATTTCAAAATGAACCGGAAGTTTGTATGCATGTTCAAAAAAGTAATAAAAAAGTAGTTACAATTGTAATATGCTTATTTACATTTGTTTTCTCATTAAATTTCAAAACAAATCATTCTAAATTTTACCTCGAAAGCGATATTTCTCTTACTGAAGCCACAGAAACAACTTTAATTACTCCAGACTTCAAAGATGGTGATTTTTCCACAAGCCCAGCTCAATTAAATACTATAAAGGTCCGCATTTTAAGAATAGGGTGAACAGATTTAGCATCTCTTTTAATCAAGGTGCTTTTACATGTTCAGACTTATCTTTTATTTATTCAGATTTACCACCACCTATTCTCCTTTCTTAATCTTTATTCATTTTAGTTTTATTAGAAATGTTTATGGTTTTTAAAACCAGGAGAATCCTATGGTGCGCTTATTTTTCAGTGCAATAATATTACTAACTCTTTACTCTTGTTCACATTCAATCCATAAAAATGAAGACTCAGCAAAAGTGCAAAATGAATCCAAGAATGAGCAAAGAGAGTTTCTCGGAGCTTTTAATCGTAGATAGAGAGGAAAAGCTTTATGAATACATCATTTATTCTTGATGACCTAAAGTCTTCTTTTGTCGTTTTCTTGGTGGCCTTGCCTTTATGCCTTGGTATTGCCCTGGCATCAGGTGCGCCACTTTCATCTGGAATCATTGCGGGGATTGTTGGGGGAGTTATAGTTGGATTTCTATCGGGATCTAGTATTAGCGTATCCGGTCCAGCGGCAGGGTTAACAGTTATTGTGGCTACAGGGATTAAGGACATTGGAGGGTTTCAAAATTTTGGCACAGTGATATTAATTGCTGGTTTAATTCAAGTGCTCTTTTCACTCTTCAAAGGTGGTTCAATTGGAGAATTTTTCCCTGTAGCTGTTATTAAAGGAATGCTGGCCGCAATCGGTTTAATTTTAATCATCAAGCAGCTTCCTATTATATTTGGAGCTACTAGCCTATCTTCTCTTGGAGTGAGTTATAGCTCTGAAATATTACTTCTATCCTGCCTTTCTCTTGCAATAATGATTCTTTGGGAGAAATTGGCCACTCGTGGTATTAAAGTTTTCAAATTGATTCCAGGGGCTTTGGTCGCCGTAGTTGCTTCAGTGGCCTTCAATAGTTTATTTAAACTAGTTGATTCAGGTCACTTAGTTAAACTACCTAGTAACTTGTTTTCCAATTTTTATATCCCAGCCTTTGATAGAATTAATCTTAGCGTACTATCTATATCTTTAACGATTGCTGTAGTTGCTTCTTTAGAAAGTCTTTTGTCCATAGATGCTGCTGATAAGATAGACCCTGACAAAAGAACAACTAATAAAAACAGAGAACTATTTGCCCAAGGAATAGGCAACGCTGTCTCGGGCTTACTTGGCGGATTACCAGTAACGGCCGTAATCGTTAGAACTTCAGCAAATGTTACTGCTGGCGCTAAGACAAAGTCCTCAGCTGTTTTACATGGTGCTTGGCTTCTTCTGTCCGTTCTTTTTATCCCTAATTTTTTAAATTCCATTCCACTGGCAACTTTGGCATGCGTCTTACTTCTAGTTGGATATAAGCTCACTAAGCCCGGACTTTATATCGAAATGTGGAAGCGAGGTGCTGATCAGCTTTTGATTTTTATGGTTACGATAGGTTCGATTTTAGCAACTGATCTGTTAAAGGGTATTTTTATAGGTCTAGCGGTTGCTTTAATTTTTGAACTAAAAAAACCAGCAATTAAATGTATGCTAGTCGTCAGAGAAGAGGGAAAGCTGCATGTGAGATTTGTGAACAATGTCTCCTTTTTGCATAAGCCTCAAATTATGAAGCTTCTGAATGAGCTGGGAGAAATAAGAGAAGTTCATTTACATGGACTACATCTCGTCCGCGTCCATGTGGATGTTCATGAATATATTCTGAACTACCACGAAGAAGCCAAAAAACGGAACCTGTCGG
>CAZPFM010000038.1:0-10080 GCA_964585845.1 uncultured Bacteriovorax sp. | reverse complement strand
AACCGGGATCTTGAGATTCTCGGAACCTCAATTCTCACCGGTTACTCTCGCGGAAGCTTCCGGCTTTCTCCAAGCTGCATTGATCCTTCCTCAATTCCGGCCGTGCAGACTTTTATTACTGGAACCGTATCAGTGAGTGCTAATAACCTGATGGTGACAGGAACCGGAACAAGCTTCACCACGGAATTTCAGGCAGGCGACTACACAGAAATTAAAGGGATCTATACCCAGATTAAAAGTGTGGATTCTGATACCCAGCTTACTCTGAATGAGATCTCAGGAAATAATCCGTCTTTGGTAGGTTCCGGTCTTCAAGCTTCAAAGCGTATGCTCTCTTATGGAGGCATCAAGGTCACCAAGGGAGCAGGCTCAGCACCGCTAGCGACAGACTCAGGCTGGCAGAGCTGTGACAGTGTTTCTCAAACGATCACCTATGGAAATCTTGTTAATGGAGCTAACAACCTGCAGTTCTGGCTCAAGGATGCGGGAAACAACGTCGCTACCGGCTTCCTTCCTTTCACCGTCAATTATAATGCTCCTATTCTCTCAGTGGTTGGGGGCCCGACAATCTCCACTGAAATCGCCGACATCTCTATCAATGCCTGTGGTGGAGGAACAAAGATCTCTCATGTTCTCTTTAACGAAACCGGCATTAAACCCGCAGTTGGCGATACAAACTGGCAGAGCTGCAGTACCGCAATCGGCGCTTTAAAATCCATGGCCCTCTCACCGGGTAATCACAACCTTAAAGCCTACTTTAAGTACACGGATAACTTTGTCTCCGAAAATCCTGTGAATGTGCCCGTGAATTATCTTCCACAAGTGGCCTGGGTCGAGTCGCCTCTCACTAACAGGCCACAGACCTCGTACACTCTTGCTTCTTGTACCGGAGTCTCCGAAGTTTTCATCAACCAGGGTACTGCACCGCTTGCCACTGATTCCGGTTGGCAGCCCTGTGTAACTACCGCCGGTGGTGTGAACTATCTTCTCTCTACCACGGGCACTCAAACCGTCAACGTCTGGTATAAATCAGGGTCAACCGTTTCCTCCGACTATAGCCAGGTCACGGTTAATTACGACCCTCCGGGGGCCTACATCTTCGGCTCATCGGTGGTGAGTTCGACTCAACCCCCTCTCACGATTGATTCCTGTAATGGCATAGCAAGAGTTTTTGTAAAAGTTGATGAAGCCTCTCCAGTGGCTCCTTCGGCCGCAGACTTCTCCGGAGTCAATGGAAAGGCTTGCACTACGGCCCTTAATGGACTCATTCCTCCCACAGTTTCAGGAGAGGGAAATCACTTCTATGATGTCTGGTTCCAGTTCACTGATGGTTATATTTTAGACCGCTATTCACGGGTCGCTATCACCTACACAGCACCAGATGTATCTCCTCCACCCATTACTGCTGGGGAGGGTGCCGATGTTCCTCTGAGTCTCTTTCTTGTCAATGGCGACGGAGATGGCTCAGTTCCGGGAGTGACTGAGACTCTGGAAAGCTTTGCTTCCCGGGCATCGTTCACTCTTAATACATGTAACCCTATGGTTCCTGTTTCTCTTACTGGAACAGTCACTGTTGCCGCTACCAGCACAGCGGTGGCAGGTAGTGGAACACTTTTTACCGCTGAGCTTTCAGCGGGAGATTTTATAAGAATCGGCACCCAGTCCCTTAAGATCAAATCCATCGAAACGGATACGGCCCTGACTCTTGTTCTTCCTCATACTGCAGGAGCAAGTACTGCAACTGCCCAGCACGTTTACCCCGAAGATGTCCTCTCTGGGATGATGATCACTCAAAGCTCCACGGCTCCGGCTTCTGGTGCTGCTGGCTGGTTAAGCTGCTCCACAACTGCCGGCGACCTAAAATCAGTCACCCTTCCTGATGGCACGCACACTCTTTACGCCTGGTTTAAGGATGCTGCAGGAAATGTTTCAACCTCTTCTCTTTCAAAGACAGTCATCGTTGCGGCCACACCTGATACCACACCTCCCCCAAGACCAAATGTTATCGTTGAAGGCGCACCTAATCTCTCAGTCGCACCCGCTCAACTGACTGTTCTTGATTGTACTGACGTAGATCAGGTCTTCGTTGAAACTTCTAGTTACCCTTCTCCCTATGTTGCCCCGAACCCTTCACTTACAGGATGGCAGAATTGTTCAACGGCCACTGGTTCCATCACTTATCCCGTGGATCTTGCCGGCTCCTACACTGTATCAGTGTGGTTTAAGGATACGGCAGGAAATATCAACGCCGTTCCAAGAGATGTCTCCTTTATTTTTGATCCCGACATCAGTGTTCTACCAAACCCTGTCGCTTACTGGACTATGGATAAGACTCACCAAAACAAGGGTCGGATCATTGATGCCAAAGGTGACAGCCATCTCTATCGTTGGGATTCAACTCAGGTCACATCAGTTACAGGTCGGGACGCGGAAGGGATGAAGTTCTCAGGAATAAGATCCCACTTGTTTACTGAGAATACGACCACTCTTAAGCCTGTCACTTCCGTGACTCTTTCCCTCTGGGCTTACCTCACAAATGCAGATGCCGGAACAAAGGGGCTTGCAGGAAATGGAAGCTATGGGATAAAGCTTGAGGCGGGGAATCTGAAGTTCTTTGCGAGTGGAGAAGCCAATTCCATCTCTGTCCCTACTTCAAGTCTCACCACCGGATGGCATCACCTTATCGGAACAAGTGATGGCCGTTACGTTCGTTTCTTTATAGATGGAGTCATTGCGGGAACCCCTATTGATCTCGGCTCTGCTGCTAACCTTGTTTACGGTTCCTCACAGCTCTTCGTTGTCGGAGGACTTCCGAACGGGTCATCGGCCAATCCTTCAAGTACTAATCTTTTTGATGAGAAAATTGATGAAGTCGTTGTCTGGGCGGATTTCTTTACGGATCAGATGGCCCAGAATCACTACATTGATGCCTTCAACCGAAATAAGGTCAATGAGGATTCAACAGGGCCGGCGACTATCGCTTCGGCAACGTTTCAGGGCGAATTCATGCAGAACGCTCTTCTTACTATTCCAAACTGCGGGGGCTCAAAATTTATCTATATCGATGAGACGACTCATCCCCCACTCGCGGACTCTCCACGCTGGCAGCTCTGTAACACAACTGTTGCCGGAATTATCCACGCTGATCTCTCTCAAGGTGAGCATGAATTAAAGATCTGGGGTAAAGATGAATACGACAACATCTCCTCCGGCTATCTTAAAGTCGATACCACGATTACGGATGTCTATTACCAGCCACCCGGTGTCCTCTATTACACCCTGGATGATCTCCATACCAGCATCTCTCAGGTCAAAGATATTTTCTCAGGTCAGACCGCTCTTAACGTCGGAGCTGATCCGTCTCAAAGTGCTATTCAGAATGAAGGTTACCGCTTTGTGCGCGCCTCTTCGGATTTCGTCGAAAGAAAATACGCTTTCAATTCGCAACCCACATCAAAAGTCTCTATGTCCATCTGGGCCAACCTTACGGCTAGTGATAACCGCCAGCAAGTCCTGGCCGGGACTCGTAGCACAGGGCACGGCTACAGCATCGAAGTCGATCAAGCTTCCAATGAATTGCGTTTTATCGTTGAAACAACATCAGGGACACGCTCACTCGGTGTCCTTACTTCAAGCTATGCATCCGGCTATCATAATGTCGTCGGTACCTATGATGGTCGCTGGCTCAGGCTTTATCTGGATGGTAATGAAGTCGCTAACAACGACTTCACCACTTCTGCCAACCTTCAGTATCAGTGTCTTGGTTCATTCACCCTCGGAGCAGGAGCATCCTGCAATCAGGGACCAGTGGCAGGGACTCATTTTGATAATGTGATTGATGAAGTTATCGTCTGGGACACAGACCTTACGGCCAGCACTATTTATCAATTCTTCAATGGACAGGATACCGTTCCACCGGTCGCTGTGCCGGTCACACCGAAGGATAACACCTACACCATCGGGATTCCGATAGCTAAATTCAATGTCTCAGACTGTACCGACATAGGTTCCGTTTATGTGAGCCTCGACTCAACACCACCACTCCCGGATATTGCAAACTGGCAGGCCTGTTCCACCACAGGAGATAAGATCAAGTCCCCACTCCTTGCGACAGGGGCAAATCCGGTGAAGGTCTGGTTTAAGGATCTTGCTGGAAACGTGTCTCTCACAAGCACTGATCTCACAATGACCTACGTCTTTGACTTCACTATCCCTGATCCAAAGTCCTACTGGACACTCGATAAGGTGAACGTGGACGGGGCCCTTGCCCTGGATGTTGTGGGAGCAAAGAACGGTGTCATCACCGGCGCTCTCGAAGATGCCGGTCAATCCAGCGAATCCCGGATCTTTGACGGAAATGACTTCATTGAAGTTGCAAATGACATCTCTCACCAACCCCCTTCGGAAGTGACTCTGAGCCTCTGGTTTAAAGCGCAGTCATTCTCCGGTGGCGAGCAGTTCCTGGCCGGTAATTATAATGGCGGAGGCTATGGTCTTGTGCTGACTAATTCAGCCCTTGAGTTTCGTGTGATGGTAGACGGAGCTCCAGAAGTCATCAGCACGCCAACCGCAGCTCTTACTCCGGGCAGCTGGTACCATGTGGCAGCGACCTATAAAGCAGGCGTTCTCCGATTATTTCTGGATAAGACAGAAGTTCTTCCTCAAGTCACGGCCGCCTCCGGAACGCCGATGATCACCTTCGCCAATGCAAATTCTTTTACGATGGCCGCCGCTCCCACTGCCACGACGGGAGTTTCTGGCAGCTATTTCACTGGGAACCTTGATGAAGTCGCTTTCTGGGACACCGCCCTTTCTGATACGGTCATCGCCGCCATTCATGATCGTGGTGAAGCCGGTGATCAGGTTTACTACGACGTCGCTCCACCGGAGATTCCGGTAAGTACGAATATCACTTATTACAACTCACTTGTCTCCCGGGCAAACCTCACGATCAATAGTTGTGCAGGCCTGGACTGGATCATCGTCACCAAAGATGAATTCCCTCCTGATAAAAATGACGGGGATTGGCAGCGCTGTAATACCCTGGTCGGTGGTCTTCTCTCTAAAGAGCTCTCGACCTCTGAGTCTTTCGGAAAACTCTGGATTAAGGATAACTTCGGGAATATCTCGAAGACCTTCGAGTACGTGCCGATCACAACTCCCTACGATAAACCTATCGCGCGACCAATTGTTCACTGGACCTTTGATAATGCCCACTATATCCCGGGTACGCGAATGGCCTTCGATCGCCTGAGCCAGATCAATCTCTTGAACGCTCAGGTCTATAACCCGGCCCCAAATCCCACAAACTGTGTGGTCTACCAGGAATATGATCCGGCCGCTTCGTCGACGCTCACTAATCAAACCGGTGTGCTAAATCAGAGTTTTAAATTTGGCATCTTTCCACAGGGTACCGTGAATCACGTTAACCCGACCTTTATGCGGGCCGATCACCCGAATAATGCCAAACTCAAGATGACGGGTAAGATGTCTATCTCCGCCTGGGTTTATCTCACCAACAATATGACAACCACTGGTGATAAACACATCGTGAGTAACCTTTTTAACAACAAGGGCTGGGCGCTCAGACTCCACGCTGCTACTGCTGATGATAAGGGTCTTCGCTTTACCGTCCAGACCACCCAGGGTCTCGTGGAACCCTATATCGAAACAAAGAATATCGCTACCGGTTGGCATCTTGTGACTGGTACCTTTGATGGCCAGACAGCTTCTCTCTTCATGGACGGAATCTTTGTGAAGAGCTTCTCTCTTCCGGCACCGGGGCAGATCACTTATGAACCGGGAGTGAATACCTTCATCGCTGCTCAGGCTTCCCTCGGAAATCTTCCCCATCGTTGGGAAACATACCGTGATGAAAAAGTCTGTGGCGCCATGTGGGCTTCTTCAATTACAGGCTTCATTGATGATAACTCCTATTTCCAGGACCGGATCGATGAGATCATTGTCTGGGATAGGGCCCTCTCAAAACTCGAAGTTTCTTCGCTTTATCACAATGGAGCCGATCTTCTTTACAACTCTGACGTAACCCCACCTCCTCTTCCGACCCTGGCACTGGAAAATACCCGTAGCAATATGTACGCAGACAAGGCTTACTTCTCTCTGGGTTCCTGTAACCTGGGAGGACCTCAGGGAGATGTGATCTCAGGTGTTCTCGTGAATGAAGGAACTCAGCCTGATAAGCAGGATGAGCGTTGGGAAGCCTGCCGGACTCGACTTGGCTCCTTCGGTCTTGAAAACCTTACCCCTGGGGGACACACCATTACGACCTGGTTTAAAGACCTGGCTGGTAACGTCACCCCGGCCTCAGCGGACCTGGTTGTTAATTACAACGAGCAACCGGTTCCTCTTCCCAATGCTCTCTGGCCCATGGACTCAACTCACACTATTTCTAATTACACCCGGGACACCCTCGATGATAAGATTCACGATCTGCAGTTAGTAAACTTCCGCACTCCTCTTAATCCGGGAGCGGATCATGCGGCCGGAGTGGTGAATGAGGGTCTGAATCTCTCATCTCAGAATGCGAACTTCGGGGCTTACCTCTCTGCAAAATCCACGAAGCTTCTACGACCTGTAAATTTCTTCTCTATCGGAGGCTGGTATTATCTCACTCAGTCTGATGCCGGTTCAAAGGTTCTTGTTGATCAGTATGACGCCACTTCTGCTACTGTCCGCTCCGGTTATCGTCTCCGGATAGGCGGAGGCAATCTAATCTTTGATACTCAACTCGATATCGCGGGGCTTCGAAGCGTTCAGGTGTCTACAGCTTCTTACGGAACTGGATGGCATCACGTAATTGGCGTATTCTCTGGGACTGAATTAAAACTTTTTATCGACGGAAGCCAGGTGGGTACTTCAGTGAGCCTCGCTGAAAGGGACTTTGTCCGATACGACGTCACTAAAGACTTCCGCCTCGGGGCAAGCTCACCAGCAAACAATGGAAATCCGACATCGTTTTTTGGAGAGCGAATGGATGAAATCGGTATCTGGGGATATGACCTGAGTGCAACTCAAATCGCAGGTATTATTTCCACCAATTCTTCCAACGCTCACATCTACCCCGCTCTCCCATCTCCAGCGAATGTGGATAATGCTTACATTTTCCATTACGGAAACTTTGGCTCCAGAACACGGATGACCGTTATCAATTGCACAAACACACCTTATATTTTTATTAACGCCGAAGGAACGGGAGCTCCTGCAGTGGACGATGGGGACTGGAGAAACTGTTCCACTATGCCTGGGGCCATCCTTTCTGCAAAGCTTCCACTCAGCACAAACTACGTTGAAGTCTATGCGAAGAACTCTGACGGGGTTGTTTCTGCCATACCTGGAAGAAAGGAAATCCTCCCGATTGTGGATGACTATGACCTTCCAGTTCCCCTCGCTTATTTTTCTCTCAACCAAGACCAGGCCAATGTTCAGGAATTTGATTTCTTTGCCAATGCCCGGGGAACTCTTACCGGAGCACCGACAAGACAAGCCTTCGGTGATGGCCACGCCCTTCTCTTCAATGGAACCACTGGTCAGTACGTAGATACAACTGCTCTTCCTCTCTTTGATCTGAGAGGAGGCTTAACTCTTTCTGTCTGGGCCGATCTCACTCAAGGCGATACGGGAACAAAACGAATCGTGGGCAGGACTTTGCCCTCTAATATTGATGATACTTCCATTGTTCTTGAAGGCGGCTACCTAAAGTTTAAAGTAAACTTCCCTCAGCTCAACAATAAGCATCGATCTCTTGAGACAGCTGAAGCCGTCTTTCCAACTTCTGCGATAACAACCGGGTCTCACTTCATCACCGCTAGTTTTGATGGCTATGATCTTCGCCTCTACCTCGATGGCATTCTGGTTTCCATGGCCAATGCCGCAGACTTCAGTTACGCAGCGGCGACAACAAAAGTCACTATCGATATGGACGGTATTGGTGGCTTCCGTCTCGGAGCCGGGATCAATGGAAAGCTTGATGAATTCATGGTCTTTAACCGGGCCCTCTCTGAAACAGAAATCGTTAATTTTTATCGTCGTCATAACGACATTGTGGCCCCGGCGGATTCAACTCCTCCAGCTCAGGGGCGTGGTATAAGTCTAGAGTCCTCTACTTTTGGTGGCAGTTGGACCACTGGCTCAAGTGGGCCCCTCTACACCATTAATGACTGTAACGACATCGCCGGTGTCTATGTTTCTCTTAGTCCGTCCGCACCTGCACAAAACGATGCCGGATGGCAGAGTTGCAGTACTTCTCCTGGTTCTCTAAAAGGTCCTTCCCTTGCAGCTGGTCCGCAGCAGGTTTATTTCTACTACAAAGACACTAAAGGGAATGTCTCTTCTGGTGAGAGCGTGGATGTGAATTATGTTGTTCCTCCAAGGCCGACACCTGTGGCCTACTGGAACCTCGACAATGATACTCTTGTTGGTGAGAAGATCTATGAGCCTCTGAATTTTATGCATGCTCACGCTTTTGGGATTCTCCCGGCAGATTATGTTTCCGTAAGTGTCGGACGGGGAATCCAGTTTGATGGCATCAGAAAGTATGTGGAAATCGAACATGATCCGATTATTAAACCTACAGATGAATGGTCAGTCTCTTTTGTCATGAATGTTCCTGCTAGTCATACTCTCCGTGCCGGAACAACGATTCTGGGTAACCGTGGCTCAACCCGGGAAGGCTTCATGTTCCGCTGGTCTTGCCGAGAAATTTTTGATCCCGTCATTCCTAATTATGATGGAAACTTTACTCCGTCGCTTTGTACAGATTCGACAACCCAGGAATATCTTGAATTCTTCCTTACCGTAAACGGTGGAGATATCCTTCTTGATGTCCCTCAGACCTCTATTGGCAATGGGGTCATGCATATGGCCGCAACCTTCGATGGACGCTTCATCCGACTCTATAAGAATGGAGTTGAAATTAGATCTAAGGATCTTACAAGCCGCAAGCAAATCACCTACAATGCCACCACGAACACTTCTCTGATCTTAGGCGCCAAAGCGAGTGACAGCCGTCTTCCGATAGGTCAGTATTTCAATGGTCGCCTCGATGAGGTCGCACTCTTCAATAAGGTCCTTTACCCAGAACACGTCCTGGATATTTATAACAATTTTATTCAGACTGGCAGCCGTCTCTATGATCCAGGGCTTGCGGTGATCACTCCACCGAACACCCGGACTACCATCTACGAGCCGGCCATGCCTTCCTTTGGCTCCCGTCTTCGTCTAACTATGAGTGACTGTACAGATACGAACATGATCCTCGTGAGTGATTCCCTCGTTGCACCAAGTGCAACAGACTTTAACTGGCAGCCTTGTAATACCTATGCTGGAGGAATTCTTTCTGCACCCATGACGATAAATTCTGTCGTCACACCAAGGGTTTGGGCGAAGTCTTTTACCGGTACCGTGAGCGCAGGCGCCGGAACGGCCAATGGTGCCAGCTTCAGTGTTGGAAATTTCGTGAGTTCAATCCCTAAACCGAAGGTTCACTGGAGTCTGGATTCCACTTTCACAGGCTTTACCTCTTCGGAAACGATCTACGATGCTCTTTCCTGGACACCTGGAAAACTTGATACTCTTTCTCCACCTGACTCAACGGTGATTCAGCTCTCAGGTCTTATTTCTATGAGTGGAGGAACCGCCGTAGCCACTGGTTCATCAACCTCCTTCATGACTGAACTCTCTGTTGGAGACAGAGTTCGAGTCGCCAATCAGACCCTCCAGGTCAAAACCATCACGAGTAACACGAGTGTGGAATTTGAAAAAGCCCATACCGCCGGGGCTTTCAACAGTGTTGCCTACCGGATTGGTAAGATCAATGGAATCAACTCCGTTGTTGAAGGTGGCTATGACTTTAATGGCTTAAGTGATCTCATCTCCATTCACCCAACAGCCTCATCTAATCCTTATTATGACATCTCCATCGGCGCCTGGGTGGAACTTAAGCGAGGGGAAACACTCTACCGTCATATCGTCGGAAATCATCAGGACAGTGTGAATGAAACTGGCGCAGGATCCGGTCTTCGAATCAAAAACGGTCAGCTCCAGTTCTTCATCACGGCCTGG
>CAZPFM010000037.1:1629-10080 GCA_964585845.1 uncultured Bacteriovorax sp. | reverse complement strand
TAGTTGGTGGGCTCATCGAGAAGAAGGCAATCAGGCTCCGAGAGAAGAAGCTTAGCGAGATTAAGCCGGATCTGGTAGCCACCGGAGAAATCCATCGGTGATTTTGTAAAATCCTCTTTTTGAAAGCCCAGATCCAGAAGGATTTTTTCCACTCTGAATTGCTCGAACTGAGCCTCCTTAGAGAGGGCAAGAGAGCATTCTTTCACAATGGTCTCTTCCGTGAAATGAAGATGCTGCTTTAAAGAACCTATGCGGTAATTCTTAGGAAAGACAAGTTCGCCGGAATCAGGTGACTCCTCACCGAGAATGATCTTAAAAAGTGTCGTTTTCCCACTGCCGTTTCGACCGACAAGTCCCACCCGTTCTCCTCGTGAGAGGTTAAAGCCGATGTCTTTAAAAAGAATCTGTTCTCCATAGGCCTTGGAGAGCTGGATGGCCTGGATCATGATTCACTCTCTGATGGCAGAAGCTTTTCCTGTTCGAGACGGATCGCTTCGATGCAGCTATTGGCGATGCGCTTTTCGGCCGGAGTGAAGTCTTCAGACAGAAAGATTCTCTCAAGAAAGGCGTAGCGGGTTTTGAGAATCTCAATTTTCTCGGAAAGACTTAAAGGGGCGGAAAATTCTCTGGCGATGGAGCAGTTTTTATCCGCCTCAAAACTCAGGCTTTTCACAAAGTACTCTGGTTTTTCATCCAGGATAAGAGAATAGAAGCTCGCCACAGTCTTGCGATTATCGCCGGAGAGAACCATCAATAGATCATTGAGAAATAGAATAAGTTCACTACTTTCCTGAGTCAGAAGATCCCGCCAGGAGAATATCGCCTGATTAAATTCCAGGTCATCTTTCTTTAAAAGGATCTCAGGATTCGCGCGAAGTATCTCAAAGGCCTGAAGCCGGAGGGCCTCATCAGGATTTCTGGAGAAGAGTCCAAGAACATTAAGAAAATTATCCCGGTTGGAGGTGTTGATGGCCTGGTCCTTATCCACCGGAATGGTGGTGGGTCTGGACTCAAGAGATTCATCGTTTAAAACCGGAGCTGAAGGGGCGGAGACGCTCTCACGGAACGAATCAAAAAGACTCAGAATGAAGTCAATCCGAATGAGCATGACGACGAGGACGATTCCCACGATGTATTTCATGGCAAAAGAATAATTCAAAACTTATAATCTAGCCATGGTTTCCCACGCGAATCTCATTCAGCACCTCGCTCCCTTAGACTGGTGGGTTTTCTTCCTCGTTCTCATTCTAACTTTATTAAGTGTTCTCTATGGGCAGTTCCTGAAGCGTCGCTTATCGGAAGAAGAAAAAGGGAGTCCTCTTGAACTCCTTCTCATGGGCCGACGCCTGACTCTCCCCCTTTTTGTCGCAACCCTGGTGGCGACCTGGTACGGGGGAATTTTCGGAGTCACAGCACTCGCATTTGAAAAAGGAATTTATAACTTCATCACTCAGGGTGTTTTCTGGTATGTGAGCTATCTGATCTTTGCCTTTTTCCTTGTGACTAAAATCCGAGAGCATCATTCACTCTCTCTTCCAGAACTGGCAGAGTCCCTCTTTGGTCCAAACGCCGGAAAGCTCACCGCTGTCCTGAACTTTTTAAATCTCCTTCCCCTTGCCTATACCATTAGCCTCGGACTTTTCCTCAAGGCCCTCTTTGGCGGATCCCTCCTCCTGAATACTTCCATCGGAATGCTCTTTGTGACCCTCTGGTCTCTCTGGGGAGGATTCCGGGCCGTGGTCTTTTCTGATATTGTTCAATTTTTTTGCATGATCCTCGCTGTTGCCCTGGTGGTGGTTTACTCCTGGATAGATGTAGCTTCCCCATTGGTTCTTCTCGAAAAGCTCCCTTCCTCTCATCTTGATTGGACAGGCGGAGAGAGTCTGGCAACACTCCTGGTGTGGGGATTTATTGCGCTCTCCACTCTTGTGGATCCCAATTTTTATCAGCGCTGTCTTGCCGCTAACTCTACTTCGACCGCTCGTCGGGGAATTCTTTTTTCCACACTCATCTGGGTTCTTTTTGATCTTTGCACTACTCTCGGAGCACTCTATGCGTATCATGCCATTCCCGGTGCCGATCCCCAGAGCGCTTACCTGCAATACTCCTTACAGATTCTTCCCTCGGGGGTACGGGGCTTTTTCCTCGCAGGTATCCTGGCGGTGATCCTCTCCACTCTTGACTCTTATCTATTCAATGCGGCCACCTGTGTGAGCTATGATCTTTTTAATAAGAAGATGCGCTTTCGCGTCTACCATCATCATATCGCCCTCATCTTTGTGAGTGTTCTTTCCATCTTTCTTTCCACATTCTTTGAAGGCAATGTAGTGGATGTCTGGAAAACACTCGGAAGTTTTTCAGCGGCCTGCTTACTTATTCCTCTGGTGATCGGACAATTTTTTCCTCGGCTTTTTGGCCAAAAAACCTTTATCACGGCCGTCTCCCTGGGATGTCTTGGCATTGTGTCATGGAAGGTTTTAAACAGGATTTATGAGATATCCGAAGTAGATGAGTTCTATATTGGCCTCCTTATGACCTGCACCACTCTTCTCGTCAGCCATCTCTACAAAAAAGCACGAATAACTCGTTAATATCTCTCTGCGTTGATGATGATTTTTGAGAGAGAAGTTGCTATTCTCATGACCAAATAATTTGACCTCATTCCCGAACAAAAGGATGCTTCCTTGACTAAGCCTAATGATAATTCATCCGCAGAAGAAAAGTATAAGCTCGCTCTCGACTATCACGCTCAAGGGCGGGCAGGAAAAATTGAGATCACTCCCACTAAACCCTGCTTAACTGCAAGAGACCTGAGTCTTGCCTACTCTCCCGGTGTTGCGGCCCCTTGTCTTGAGATCGCAAAGAACCCGGACGATGTGTACAAGTACACGGCCAAGGGAAATCTTGTGGCCGTCCTCTCCAACGGAACAGCGGTCTTGGGCCTTGGTGATATCGGCCCACTTGCCGGCAAACCAGTGATGGAAGGAAAGGGAGTTCTCTTTAAGCGCTTCGCTGACATCGATGTCTTCGATATTGAGGTCTCGGATAAAACTGTTGAAGGCGTTGTCCGCACCGTGAAGTCTCTTGAGCCAACCTTCGGTGGTGTGAACCTCGAAGATATCAAAGCTCCTGAGTGTTTTGAAATCGAAAGACAGCTCCAGGAAATCTGTGACATCCCTATCTTCCACGATGACCAGCACGGAACCGCCATCATCGGTGGAGCCGCCTTTATTAACGCCTGTGAGATCACAAAGCGGGATCTAGGGAAAGTGAAGGTCGTTGTCTCCGGTGCCGGTGCAGCTGCCATCGCGACGGCTCTTTTCTTCATCGAACTCGGAGTCAAAAAAGAAAATATCCTTATGGCCGACTCTAAAGGCGTCATCTACAAAGGTCGCTCTGAGGGGATGAATAAGTATAAAGAAATTTTTGCCAATGAAACAAAGTGCCGCACACTCGCAGACGCTATGAAAGACGCTGATGCCTTCATCGGTTGCTCTGCCAAAGGTCTTGTTTCAAAAGACATGGTAAAATCCATGGCCAAAAATCCCATCATCTTCGCCATGGCCAACCCTGATCCTGAGATTACTCCAGAAGAAGTGGCTGAAGTCCGTGACGATGCGATCATGGCCACAGGTCGCTCGGATTATCCAAACCAGGTCAATAACGTCTTAGGATTCCCTTTCATCTTCCGCGGCGCCCTTGATGTCCGTGCAAGAAAAATCAACGAAGAGATGAAGAAGGCTGCGGCTTACGCTTTAGCAAGCCTCGCTAAGGAAGAAGTTCCTGATGATGTAAAACGCGCCTACGGTAATGAGAACTTCTCTTTCGGGAAGAACTATCTCATTCCCAAGCCATTTGATAAGCGGGTGCTCACACGTGTTTCTCCGGCCGTCGCTAAGGCCGCCATGGATTCAGGTGTCGCGCGATTGAAGATCGATGACTTTGCGGCCTACGCTAAGTCTCTTCAGGAGCGTCTGGGTCAGACCGGTGCGATCATGAGAAACGTACGCTCTCGTCTCCCTGGAGCCGATAAGCCAAGGATTGTTTTCACTGAAGGAACTAATGCCCGAATCCTTAAAGCCGTTTCTATTTTAAAAGATGAAGGTCTCATTGCTCCAATTCTTCTCGGGAATAAGAAAACAATCTTAAAGAAGATGGATGAACAAGGGATCAGCGGACTTCAGGACGTGGAAATCATCTCCGCTGAAGATCACTCTTCTTATGATACTTTCGTAAAAGAGTATTTTCAGACTCGTCAGCGCAAAGGTGTTTCTTATAACTACGCTAAAGACACCATGAAGCGTGGTAACTACTTCGGAACCATGCTCGTTAAAGCTGGACTTGCTGACGGTATGATCACTGGTGCCACTCAGAACTATCCAGTATGTATCGGCCCGATCATGAAGGTCATCGGAACTCACACGATGAAAACAAAGATCGCCGGGATCATGATGATGGTCTTTAAGCAGCGTGTGATCTTCCTTGCTGATTGTACGGTTCAGATCAATCCGGATGCAAACGATCTTGCTGACATCGCCATCTCTGCGGCACAGATGTACCGGAATGTGATTAAGCAGGAGCCACGGGTTGCCTTCCTCTCCTACTCCAACTTTGGATCAAATAGAGATCCTCAGGCGACGAAGATGGCCGAAGCGGTGAAGATCGCAAAACAAAGGGATCCAAATCTCATCGCTGACGGAGAGATGCAGGCAGATGTCGCCACAAACTTCGACATCATGAAAAATCTCTTTGATTTCACTTCTCTTGATAAAGCGGCCGATGTTCTCATCTTCCCGGATCTGGGATCAGCCAACATCAGCTACAAGCTTCTGGCTCAGCTTGGTGGAGCTACACCGATCGGTCCGATCCTTCTTCCAATGAGATATGCGATCAACATCGTTCAGCGCACATCTACGGTTGATGAAATCGTGAACATGTCCCATCTCACGGCCCTCATCTCCCAGGAGATCAAGGCTTACCGGGCAAACAAACAACTACTTTCTTAAGGAGACTCACATGGCTTACCAGAAAACGATCATCAATACAGACAAGGCACCTGCCGCCGTTGGGACTTACTCTCAGGGAGCTTTCCACAATGGAGTCTATTACTTCTCAGGCCAGATTGGTCTGGATGCTAAGACAGGAGAGATGGCAGAAGGTTTCGATGCTCAGCTCGAAGCGATTCTTAAAAACATCGACGGCCTTCTTCAGTCTCAGGATTTAACCAGAGAGAATATCATCAAGACGACGATCTTTATGACTGACCTCGCGCAATTTGGAAAAGTGAATGAAGCCTACACGAAGTTCTTCACAGCCCCTTATCCTGCTCGCTCAACAGTTCAGGTTTCTGCTCTTCCAAAAGGTGCTGTGGTAGAAATTGAGGTTGTGGCGGCTAAATAATGCTCTCCCGGAGATACACATTTGAAACTAAGTCGACGAGGTTCAAACGCCTGATTGCATCAGGTACGATCCTCGTCGTCCTTTTTCTTGGAATCTCCACGAGCTTTCTTGCCTACATCCCAATCTACGCCCGACTTCAGAAGAATAAGGCTGCCGGAGCTTTTTACCAGAAGTCTCCCGATGCCATCGCGGTCTTCACAGGTGATAAAGGACGCATTGCCTACGCCATCGAGCTTTTGAACAAAAATCCCTCTTCAAAACTTTTCATCTCCGGTGTCTACGCCGCTAATTCCTTTAAGACGATTCTTGAAAACCAAGTAAACCCGGCCACAGGACAGAACTTTCGGATCGATGAGCTCCAGGTGGAACTCGATTACGAATCCCGAAACACTTTCGAGAATGTCCGGGAGACAGTGGAATTTTTGAACGAAGACCCGAAGATCGATAATGTTCTCATCATCTCCAGTGACTATCACATCATGCGGGTTAATCTCATCATCTCCCACTTCATGGGAGAGAAAGCGACCCAGTTCTACTTTGACAGTGTCCAGACCACCTACAATTCCTGGGCCGATCTCCGCAAGCTTTTAAAGGAAGCGGTGAAGATTGTCCGAAGCTTTGTGATCTTAAAGATCCTCCGGGAAGACATTGTCTCTGAGGAAAACGAAGTCTAAGTCCTTGTCTTCACATTCCAAACGAGTGACAAATCAACTCAAGTTTTAGGGTCTTCTTTCCGATAATTGAGTTTATGAAATTTCTCCTTTTCTCAGTCCTGATCTACTCAGGATTCGCTCAGGCCATCCCCAAACTCGATCCGAACAAGGCGACCGTTTGTGCCATGACCTTAAACTCTGATGAGGAGCGGGCCCTGTTTGAGGCCGAGGTGAAAAAGCATCCCAGCGAGTATAATCCCATCGTGGAGCTCACGGATTTCGGCGGAAGGGACTGGTACGAGAAGGCTTGCCGATCCGGCATTAAGTGCGATCAGCTCCTGATCTCCGGCCACTTCTCCAGCGGCTTTACCGGAACTCATAACGGAACAAAAAGAAGTCTTCCCCTCAAAAATATGGAGATGCAGGGTTGCACAAATACCTGTGAAGGCATCATGGATCATCCCTATGAAGTCTTCCTCATGGGATGCAACACTCTTTCCACTAAGAAGCTCGATTCCCGCACACCCGCAAGCTACGCCGAACATCTCGTTCATGATGGAGTCTCACGACCTACGGCCGAGCTCATCGCTGAAGGTCGATACGGAACTATGGGAGATGACAATATCTCCCGTGTGAAGCGCTCCTTCCGGGGAAAGAAGAAACAACTCTACGGCTTCACCTCCATCGGGCCCAGTGGTAAAACGGTGGATCCGATGCTCCGGAGATACTTCCAGCAGACTTCTCTCCTAGATAGCCTTGAAACCGCCCGCGCCGCTAGATCCATGAACCATGTCATCGAGGCCAATGATCTTCTGGCAAGCGAACTCTCCGCCACCGCCTTTACTCAATGTAATGCCGGTGCTGATACTGAAAAAGACCGCCGTATTTGTAAGCTTCTGCATCCGAATATTTCTCTCTCAGATAAACTCGATGTCATGGTCGATGCCATGTCTCAGTCCGATTGGGTGAAGTATGTCCCGACGATCAATAAGTTTGCTTCCGAGATCGATCGCTCTAAGTTAAATCACTCGCAGATTGTGGATCTTGAAAATGCCTTCAACCAGATCACGGAAAGTGATCAGATCAGAAGACAGGTTCGTAATCTTCACGATCAGAGTTCATTTGCGGCCGTGAAGGCGGAATGGAAGAAGTTCGGAGATCTCTTCGGGTTCTTCGGTAGTGCTTCAGGAGCAAGAACTCCAGCTCGGCGAGAATCTCTGATTGGAGATGATTTTCTCAAAGAAAAACCTGAGAGCCGTCTCGGGGAAGACTTTCTTGATGATCTGGCACCTAGACCCTAGAGAACGAGCTCGGTTGGATCGAACTTCGCATCAACTCCTGTTCCACAAGTCAATGTATAAGGAAATGTGTAATCGTTGGGAGTTCCAGCGACAAAAGGGACACAAAAAGAAGCGCCTGAATAACCGGTGTAGGTTGCGTAGGCGAGATCTATCGGCGTCTGGACTGTAATCGTCCCAGTGGTTGAAATGTCCGCCACATCCGTGGTCTCATCATCCAGAGTGAGCGTTTTCACAGTTTGAGAATAATTGTAGTTCGCAAAGAATGCCAGGTACTGATAGGAAGCGGTTGTGGTCTTTGTCGTCACTGTTTTTCGTTCGCCTTCAATTGGCACGGTCGTTTCACGAGTGTAAGTAATGTTGGAACTGTTTGAAGACGCAGTGATTTTTTCTGTATCCGTCTTGAGTCCGGAAGTACATCTTGCAGTCGCTGCCCGCTCAATCATCTCTGCATTAACCGCAGATGTGATCTTCAGGAATTGATAACTTGGGGTAGAGCTCTCAGCTGTGGTCGTTGTAAGAATAAAATACAAGTTACCCACAGTTTTCTTCCACACCTGAACTTTCACAGTCCGAAGGACCGTACTCCCAACTTTAACCTGGTGAAGGTAGTAATCTCCCCTCACAAGATCGGAAAATTCATCCGCAGACTGAGACTTAAAGGAGTTAAAGTCTTCCCGGTTGTCAGACAAGCATTGCTGCTGTCCGCGTTTCCGGAGGTTGGCCTGCTCTCCTGGTGAGAGAGAATCAAACTCATTGATCGTTTCACCACAGCCTAAAAGAATGAAGAGTGTCATCAGAAGAAAATATTTCAAAACTTATATCCTCCGCCGATGGTATAGGAGAGAACAGGATCAAGATCCTCTGAAAACTCAGGATTGGTATCGTCGAAGCTTCCTCCGGCCAAACGTTTTTTCTCCTCAACCTCTCTTTTACTGAGATCAAAATTTATTAAAGATGCCATGACATGAAGGAAATAGCCTTGATTTGAGATGACATTGAAACCAGCAGAAAGCCGTGTGGTGGTGAGGGTATCACTCATGGTTCGTCGGTAGTCTTCGATGATTCCATCGGGACTTTCACTGCCTGTTGTATCATAG
>CAZPFM010000037.1:0-1619 GCA_964585845.1 uncultured Bacteriovorax sp. | reverse complement strand
TTAATTCTGTTATAAGCAAAGGCTCGACCAATACCCGCCTCAAGAAATGGTTCGATCGTCAGGTGAATCATATCACCAAAAAGATTTTTGGATCTCATATCGAAGAGAAACCCAATCGACTGAGCAAGCTCTCCACCCCAATAAGAGCTTGTGCGCTTACTGAAGGCATAGTCCACATCCTCTACATTAGGATTAGCTGTTTGTTTCTGTTCAAAGAGTGAGCCTGTATAAAATCCATTCAATTTTGTCGTCGTATTGAATCCGGCGCCCAGATACATTTCATAGCCCAGACCAAGTCGAGCCCCGTACAGTTCTCTTTGAGTATCCTTGAAGTCTTTTTTCTGACCGTCAAAGTCCTGCTCAAATTCGTATTTCATTCCCTCTAAAGCAAAGGTTGTCACCAGATGACTCTTCCGCGGATTAAACTCCTTCCCACCGCGCGGCTGATCCGCTTCGAGAGTCGAGATAACCGGCGTTGTCGTTTCCGGTGAAGGCTTTTCGTAAAGCTCTTCCTCTGCATCCGTTTCTTTAGTGGGGGTATCATCTTCAGAGGTCAGAACAGGTGTCCCGGTAGAAAGGGCAGGCTCCTCAAAGAGTTCAGCACTCGCCTTATCATCGATCTTCTCCTGCTCCTTTGGTGTGTAGACTTCGGAAGCAAATTCGAGATCTTCTCGTGTGGGATCAAGGAAAAGATCTTCTTCAAGATCCTCCTGGGCGTAGGCAAAGGAAGAGAATGCGAGGAGGAGAAGAAGATATTTTGTCATAGCAAAATTATCACCCGCTCCCGATGACTCGTCAAATTCAGGCACTTAGGCGCGGTTTACGGAGATGACCTCTTCCATCTGCTCGATGGTACTGATGGTCTTTAAGAGTTCAGAATAGTCCTTCACCTCGATCTCGAAGATGAAATTCCCCTTCTGATCCGGCATAGAGCGCGCGATGGCCGAACGGATGTTGATGCCAGAGCTATTAATAGACTTAGAGATCTTGGAGAGAATCCCCGGCTTATCATGGGTCGTGACCTTAATATTCACCGGATGAGCGAAATTATAGTGAGAGTTCCACTCCACCATGACCTGGCGGGGTCTTTCGATATCTAAGATCCGCTCACAGCCACTGGTGTGGACAGTGATGCCCCTACCACGGGTGATAACTCCGATAATGGGATCCCCAGGAATGGGATTACAGCAGCGACCCATCTTCACCACAATGTCATCAAGGCCATCGACGATGACAGCATTGTCATTACTGGTTGATTTCCTCGCCTGCTTACTGACTTTCTTAAGGTAAGACTCTTCAGGCTCAACCTTGATATCAAGCTCATCGGTCTCGGAAAAATTAAGAGACGGAATATTAAGAAGGATTTCTTTCAGAGGAAGGCTTCCGGAACCAAGGTTCACAAAAACTTCTTCAACTGTCTTGTAGTGCTGCTTTTCAAGAAGGGCCTTGAACTCTCCTTTCTTTTCAAGAGACTTCACAGAAGTATCAAACTTTCTCAGGGCCTTTTCGAGAATCTCTTCTCCGTGCTCACGGTGCTCATCCCGCTCAACCTTCTGGAGATATTGCTTAATCTTAGTGATGGCCCGGGAAGTCTTACAGATCTTAAGCCAGTCCTTGGA
>CAZPFM010000036.1:0-10145 GCA_964585845.1 uncultured Bacteriovorax sp. | reverse complement strand
TCTCATCACGCAGTTTGAGCAGCAGCAATCGAAGCTCCAGGATCCTCTGACAAAGGAAACTGTTTCCACGAGAAGTACAAATGCGCAGGCGCAATTTGTAATCCATCGAATCACGAACTCCATGTCTTCTCTGACTCTTCTCAATTACAATTCGGCGAGATTTTCCCGGCTGGCCACCCCTAAGGGTCACTGGCAGTTTGGTCTAATCGGAGCGACCTGGCATCTCTTTGAATCCGGAACCTGGGAATACTTCGATCTCTCCTACATCCCTCTTTACGATTACCGGCAAACAGAAACACTCGATCAGCGAGGTGAAGTTGAGATAGTAAAAAAATCAGGACTTCGCCATGGTTTTCGGGTCGCGGCCCGGGCAAAGATTAATGAAAGAGTCTCTTTTGAAAACGTTCTTTGGGTAAAACCCTTTCAGGACCTCACGGATTGGAAACTCGCTGGTGATGATTTAAATCTCTCTAACGATCTAAAACTCATCATGAGTCTCACTGATAAGCTTTTTCTTGATTATAATCTTGTCTATCAGCGGGATAAGATCTGGGCGACTTTGAGTGACCTTCCTGAATCAAACACCATCAACTCGGTGAATCTGCGCTACGACATTGAGCTTTAAGCTTTTTTAAAATGCGCAAGAAATTCCTTATTCCCTGCTTTGCCCTCAATAGGGGAAGGGATATGACTGAGTAATCTCCAGCCATTCAAACGAGCAAAACTTAAAACCTCCGAGAGAACTTCCTCACGGACCCGGTCATCTTTAATGATGCCATCTTTCGGAATGCGCTCAGGGCCCGCTTCAAACTGCGGTTTGATGAGAGCGATGAGATCTCCCTCGGGCTTAAGTAAACCTTCAATAGAGGCCAGGACTTTTGTTAAAGAAATAAAGGAGAGATCCACCACCGCTCCGTCTGCGAGTTCCTCAAGTGAAGTGATCTCTTTAATGTTATGCCCTTCAAGATTGATCACCCTGGGATCTTCTCGTAACTTTTGAGCAAGTTGATCCCTACCAACATCAATGGAATAAACTTTTAAAGCGCCTTTTTCCAGGAGGACCTCGGTGAAGCCACCTGTACTCGCTCCCACATCGAGGAATACTTTTCCCTTCACCTCAGGAGAAAACTCTTCCAAAGCCTTCAAGAGCTTAAAGGCTCCTCGTCCCACAAATTGTGGTCCAGAGACCTCGATCTTAGAACTCTCAAGCACGAGGGAACCGGCCTTTTTCACGACCTTGCCATCAACAAGAACATCTCCTTTTTCAATCAGAGACTTCGCCTGCGACCTTGAGGAGACAAGCCCTCTTTCAAAGAGGATTTTATCTAAGCGCTCACTCACCATTCGATCTTACCTTCAAAACATAGCTGCACATCTCCGGAGTAGTACACCTTTTCTCCCAGTTCGACGAGATGATCTCCTCCTTTGGAGCGCAGCCGGATCTGATCTTTCCAGTGAAACCAATGACGAAGGGCCAGGGCCGTAGCAGTCATTCCTGTTCCGCAAGAAAGAGTCTCGCCTTCCACCCCTCGCTCAAAGGTCCGAACGATGGCAAACTGCTCAGTCTCCGTGGGCACCTCCACGAGATTCACATTCGCACCATTTTTCAACTCTGGATGATGCCGATAAGGCAGAACTGTTTTTTTGAAGTCAGCTACTGAAACAGATTCGGTGAGTAAAACAATATGAGGAACCCCCGTTGAGACATAGTAGGAGCGAAGAAATCCTGGGGCTTCGATATGATACATATCTTCGTCTGTAATCTCGGTCATCTCCACTGTCGCTCGCCCCTCGATCATTCGGGCAGAGTAGAATCCATTTTTTGTCGAGAGCCGAAGCTCCCCTTCTCCTAGGCGGTTCAGGTAAGTGAAGGCGATCCGAAGCCCATTTGCGCACATGTCCGCTTCCCGGCCGTCCGAATTAAAGATTCTCATCCGATGACTTTCCTCATGGGATGAGAGTACTAACATTCCGTCGGCGCCCACACCGAAATGCCGATCACAGAGACGCGCAATCTCGGCCTCCACAGGAAGTGAATCAGGATTGTGAAGGAGAATAAAATCGTTACCGTTAGCGGTGTATTTGAGAAAGTTCATAAATTAAAAAGGGACATGACTCTCATCATGTCCCCGGTAGATTAACTAAAGTAAGAGTTTACTCAAAGACCGCTTCGATGCCACCAAAAAGATCTTTAAGGATTCGACCGAGGCTCTTGCGCTTCTTTTTCTTCTGCGGCTCAGCCTGCTGATTCTGGGAATCGTCGCCTTGGTTTCGCACATACTTCTCTCCGCCCTCTCCGCGCATAAAAGATTTTACGGAGGTAAGTCTTCTCATAAAGTCAGCAACTGGTGGGAGAACTTCTTCCAGATGCTGTTTTGTTGTCTCGCAGGCGTGATAGTAAGCGAAGAGTTCAGCAAAGGATTCTCTTTCATCAGTAAGGCAGTAATAGCCACAAAGATTTCTGATCACATTCTGATTCTGTTCATCCTGCAGGATATCTCTCCAGGCCCGGCTTCCGGAAATATTTCTCTCGCTATAGAGGTGATCCATCGTATGGGAATGCTCGTGGAGAATGAGGTTCACAGAGCCGTGCCGGTCATAGATATGATTGACCACAACTCGAGTGGGGTGACTCGGATAAGAGTAAATGAATCCGCCGGAGCCCGGAACCTTAGACCAGTCCCGTCCATCTTTTGTGAAGACACTTCCTCCCCAGGTCGGGTCTACAGTGACACCTTCACCTTGAAGAAGACTGATCTTTCCGCCGGCATTGGCCATTTCCTGCCTCAAAGAGCGAGGATATTTATCGTATTCATAAAGGAAATACTCCACATTCTTTCGACTGAGATGTGGCGATTGCAGAATGATCTCACTTGTGAGCTTGTGGTTAAACTCACCCTGGCTTAGATAGACTTCATTGGCCGACGGGACTGGACAACGTTTGGCGATGGATTGGGCCAGCAGCCCCTGGGTCAAAGAGCCGCAAATCATCGTCACAAGAAAATACCTATTCACTTTCATAAGTCCCTCTTCATTAGGTTTGTTCACAATTTACCCTTACCGGGCTTAATGAGGGGAACGAGGGGCGAAAAATACATAGCTGTTTAAAATTTAGACAGATAATACTCTTCATATTTGCCGAATTTTTCCGATCAGATCCTATAGTTAGCGACTTAAACACAAGAAAATCAATGGTATTTAAATTCCGGCCATGGCGAGAGAGAGCCATCCTTTTTTTGCCTTTCCTTGGGTTCATCATCTGGACTTTCCTGGCCCTGCATCTAAGAGAGTCCATTCTTTTTCGATTTGAAGAGAATCATCAAAAGACCTTTCTGAAAGTCAGTGCCGTTCTTGAAGAGAAGGCCCTCTCCTACATCCATGCCCTCCAGGGGATGGGCGGAGTGGTGATTGCTGACAAGTTCAACCCGGACTCCGAAGCGATCCGTGAATACGCGGTCTTTCGGAATGACTTCGATAATTTTCCCGGAGCCCTGGGCTTTGGCTTTATCCGCAAAGTGGAAGATCGAAATCTTGAAAATTACCTTCGTCAGCAGAATTCCCGGGAAGGATTTCAGTACCGTCAGCTCAACGAGTACAACGGTGACCATCTCATCATTGAATTCATCGAGCCCTATGAAAAAAATAAGAAGGCCCTGGGTCTCGACGTCGCTTCAGAAATAACCCGTCGAAATGCCGCTTACTTTGCCATCGATAATGACCGGCCAACCCTCACGGGCCCTATTACCCTGGTCCAGGCGGAAAAAAAAGGAACGGGATTTCTGTTCTTTCTTCCGCTCTACTCAGATATTCCCCATCCAAAAACAGTTCAGGAAAGAAGAAAAAAATTTATTGGTCTTGCCTACACTCCCATCCTTGCTGAAAGTCTTCTCAATCATGTGAAAGACAAAGGGAGTGAGGAGTTCCGCTACAATCTAACCGACATTACGGATACTTCGGCTTCCCTCTCCCTCTTTAATGGTTTTAAAAAGGAGTCTTCAAAGGAAGTTCCTCTTTTATCCACCATCCGGGTGGGAGGAAGAATCTGGTCTTTCAGTGCTCAGGTTATTGACCGGGCCTACCGGACACCGGTTAACACTATTTGCTTTCTCATTCTTCTGGTGGGATTCCTCATTTGGACCTATTCCTTTTTTAAGCTTCGGCGAATAATCGAAGAGTGGAAAAAAACAGAAAAGAAAGCCATCGATATTGAATCCTGGCAGAACGCTGTGCTCGACGGCACCATCTACGCCATGATTGCGACTGACCCTGAAGGAAGGATCACCATCTTCAACTCCGCGGCTGAAAAGCTTCTGGGGTACTCTGAAACTGAAATGGTAGGCAAACTCACCCCAGCAGTTTTTCACGATGCTGAGGAAGTAAGGGAGAGAACTCAAGCGTTGAATAAGAAGTTCGGTACCGAAATCGAGCCCGGCTTTCAGACCTTTGTCATGCAAACGATGAGAACCGGTGTTCCTGACACCAGAGAATGGATCTACATCGCAAAATCAGGAGAATCTTTTCCCGTGCGATTGACTATCACATCGATCACCGACGATACGGGGGAGATCACGGGCTTTCTAGGTGTCGCTGAAGACTTAAGAGAGATGAAAAGAATGTCCAAGCTCATCGAAGAGCAAAGGATCACTATTGTTCAGTCCGCAAAGATGTCTGCCCTAGGAGAAATGGCCGCAGGAATCGGGCATGAGATCAACAATCCATTAAGCATCATTAGCTCAAGAATCTTTCTCATGAAGATGCAGCAGAAAAAAGAAGTGATCTCACCTGAAAACTTAAACACCCATTTAGACTTTATAGAAGAGACCGTCTTTCGCATCAGTAGCATTATCAAAGGGCTTAAAACCTTTTCAAGGGATAGCTCTCAAGAAGAATTCCTTCATGTTTCTGTTGAAAGCATCTTTCAGGACACCCTGACTCTTTGTCAGGAAAAGTTTAAAAAAGAGGGCATCGAGATTTCCCTTGAGGGGGACCTTCATTCAAAAATCTATGCCAGACCCATACAGCTCTCACAGGTCTTCATGAACCTGCTGAATAATTCCTATGATGCCATCTCGGATCTCGAAGAGAGATGGGTGAGAGTTAAAGTTTCGAAAGCTCCCGAGAAACTTCTCCTCTCCTTTGTTGATAGTGGAAATGGTATTAGTGAAGAAATAGTTCACAAAATCATGGCCCCTTTTTTCACGACTAAAGAAGTTGGAAAAGGCACGGGACTCGGACTAAGTATCTCAAAAGGCATTATAGAAGGGCACGGTGGTAAACTTTTTGTGAATAAAAACGGCACTCATACCGAATTTATTATAGAATTGCCTCAATGAATGATCTGACAGGGAAGAGTATTCTCATCGCTGACGACGAAGCCGGCATCGTGACAGCTCTCGAAAATATTTTTAAGTATCTCGGGGCCACCGTTCACTCAGCAGAGAACGGCTGTGAAGCGTGGGAAAAGTTTAACTCCGTTAATGATATTGATGTGGTGATCACCGATGCCACTATGCCCGGCAAAGAATGTGATGGCCTCACCTTTGCTCGCCGGGTTCGTGAGAAATCTCCTGGAATGCAGATTCTCATGATCACTGGTCACTCCGAAGAAGTCCGGGAATCGGCCCTCGCTGCCGGTGTGGATCATGTCATCGCCAAACCCTTCCGGATGGATGAAATTTTAGGTCTTCTTTCTTCGCACTGACGCGGCGAGCACCAATTGGCAAAGATTAAGAGATTTAGTATTTTATTCCCCCTTAGGGGACTATAGCTCAATTGGTTAGAGCTCCCGGCTCATAACCGGGTGGTTACAGGTTCAAGTCCTGTTGGTCCCACCACCACACCTCATCATTCATTCTTGGTCTGCCCCACTATGAACTTACTCAATATTTTAAAACTTCTCTCCGGCCTTCTTCTCTTAACAGCGGGTGGAGACTTTCTGGTCAAAGGGTCAGCCAGGATCGCTCACAGGATGGGTCTTTCTCCCCTGGTGATTGGTCTCACCATTGTGGCCCTCGGAACCAGTGCACCCGAACTGGTCGTGAGCATTCAGGCCAGTTTAACGGGACTTGATAACATGGCGGTGGCCAATGTCGTGGGAAGCAATATCTTTAATACACTTTTCATTCTGGGTCTCTGCGCTCTGGCAAGTCCCTTGATTGTGAAGCAAGAGCTTCTGCGACTTGATCTGCCGGTCTTCATCGGAAGTTCAGTCGTCCTTCTCTTCTTTTCTCTTGATGAGAGAATCTCTCGCTTTGAGGGAATAAGCTTCCTTCTCATTCTTATAACCTATCTCACCATTCTTCTTCGAAGGAACCGTGCTGAGAAAATCGTCGAAGAGGATGCACCCTATAGCGAGAAGTCACAGGGACTTATGAAACCCTTCGCGTTTGTGATGTTGGGTTTAGGACTTCTTGTCTTCGGAGGGGAATGGATGGTGGACGCCTCTGTCACTCTCGCAAGAGATTTCGGTCTCTCAGAAACGATCATTGGTCTCACCATTGTCGCCGCAGGGACTTCCCTTCCGGAAGTGGCCACATCCCTTGTAGCTACTTACAGAGGAGAAAGAGACATCGCTATTGGAAATGTCATCGGCAGTAATATTCTTAATGTCCTCTTTATCCTCGGAATCGGGTCGGCCCTGAGACCCCAAGGTCTTGCTCTCTCTCAGGCAGAACTCGGAATGGATCTCCTCATTCTTCTCGTTGCCGCTCTCAGCTGTTACCCCATCTTCCGCACTGGCTTTCGTGTTGCCCGCAGCGAAGGGGTGTTTCTTCTCGCAGGATTTCTCACCTATCTCTTTTATACTTTCCTAAAGTGAAAGCCAGTCAATCGGACTGAGCCCTTGGGACTGAAGATAAGTATTGATCTTGGAAAAGGGCTTAGATCCAAAGAAGCCCCGGTAAGAGGATAGTGGCGAAGGATGAGGAGCAGTCAGGATGAGATGCCGTGATTCATCGATAAGCTGAGTTTTCTTTTGCGCCGGTGCTCCCCAAAGGACAAAGACCACATTTTTTCTTTGCTCACTGATCAGTGAGAGAATGGAGTCTGTGAACAGCTCCCAACCTTTGCCGTGGTGACTTCCGGCCTTTCCCGCTTCCACGGTTAAAGCAGTGTTGAGGAGAAGAACACCTTGTTTTGCCCAGGAAGTCAGATCTCCCTTCTGGGGGGGCCCATGACCCAGATCATTGGCGAGTTCTTTAAAGATATTCCTGAGCGAGGGAGGAAGCTTCTGATCAGCAGGAACAGAAAACGCCAGACCTTGCGCCTGATTTTCCCCGTGGTAAGGATCTTGACCTAAGATGACCACTCGGACTTTTTCCAGAGGGGTTAACTCCAATGCCCGAAAAGTATCCGCATCAGATGGGTAAATGATTTTCCCCTTTTGACGCTCTTCTTTGATGAATGAGCGCAGGTTCAGCATCTGAGGCATCATCCAGGGGCCTTGTAGTAAAGAGGACCAGGAATTTTCAGGAAGATTCATTTTTTGGAACGCTCCTTGCAACTTAACTATTGGAGGTTACCATGAGTATTATTGGAACATTTGCAAAATTTAAGATCTATAAAAAAGTTTTTACCTGGATTAAGGATTGGTACCTTTCCCGCAATCAGGGCAGGGTCACCAAAAGACCAGTCTAACCGGCCACCCAAGGAAAGACCCGGGGTGTTTTTTCAATAGCAGCTTTGATATTCATCAGGTTCTTTTGAAAGATATCCCCGGTTTCCTTTCGGCTTATCCAAAAAATAAATTTAAAGAAGGGATTATTCCCCTTGTGGGTTGTTGTTTGAAATGTCAGACGTGAGCGACCTTCTCCCAAATCTTCGTAGATTTGCCGTACAAAAACGTACTGCCCATCATGAATCACGGAGAAGGGATAATTGATAAAATTATAAGTCACAATCTGACGCAGCTTCAGCGGTTCGACATTAATGATCACTTCATCCCAGGCATAGCCTGACTCATCCTTATTCCTGAAACACCGGCGAAGGGAGCCCACCTGGCCATCGGCAACAGGTCCAGGAAGGGGGGAAATGTGATCGAAGTAAACCGACCAGTTAATGGCTTCAAGGCTATTGCTTGCGTACGCCCATGTTTCTGCCACCGGGGCTTCAATGGTAACGGACTCTGAAACGGCTTCGTCCCAATTGATTTTTTTACTCTCCTCCAAGAGAAGCGATGGGGACTTAGGGGGATTGCTGGTTTGAGCGCTCACCGACCCCGTTATAAACAAAAACAAGAAGATGATTCTAATCAAGTTGTTTTTCCTTTTTCTCCGGTCCAGGAACAGTCTTCCATTCTTTCACCAGAGCTCCATCTTTAAAGAGCACAAGAGTTCCAGGGGAGAGAACGGTCCACTTTTCGTTTTGTGTTAACGGGTTGGTCGCGATCACCGTGACTCGGTCCGTACTTGTCGTCACAGAACTAAAATCAATACTCATGTCCTGATCTTTCAGATGGGCTTCAGCAAAGGGAGCTTCCCTTGTGATCCAGGCAAGCTTGGTGGAGCAATGAGCAAGGAGAAACTCACCATTCGAAAGGAGAAAGTTGAATATTCCCAACTGCCCCAGTTTTAAAGTGAGTTCGTGCATCTTTTCAGATAACTCATCAAGTGCCGGGCAGTTCTGACCAAAAGTCGTCTTAAGTTCCTGAAGAATAAAACAAAAGGCGAACTCAGAATCAGTATTTCCCACCGGAAGAAATTGTCCGGTGAGCTGAGGCGCAAAGTTTTTCAGGTCACCATTGTGGGCGAATGACCAATTTCTTCCCCACATCTCACGGATGAAAGGATGCGTGTTCTCCAGCTTCACTTCTCCCTGAGTCGCCTTCCGGATGTGAGCAATGACATTCTTTGATTTGATAGGATAAGTCCGGACAAAATCAGCAATCGCTGAGTGAGCGGAAGCCTCAGGATCAAGGAACTGACGAACGCCCCGGCCTTCAAAGAAGCTAATCCCCCAACCATCAGTGTGCTCATCAGTGAGACCACCCCGGGCCTGGAAACCCGTAAAGGAAAAACAAATATCTGTTGGAACATTGCAGTTCATACCAAGCAGTTGACACATTCATCTATCTTAGCGGATTTCCCTCTGAGAGGGGATAGGACAAATTTTTCGAATTCCGTGGTCAAAAGCTCAGGATTAACGCCCTGATCTTTAGTATTTCTCATGTTCCAACTCCACGTGCGTATCTGATTCAATAAGCCCAGTTCACAAGCATCGCTTGATGAAAAATTAGAAATGGAGGTCTTATGAAAAAATTGTTATTTCTCGCCGTAGTTGGTGCGCTTACTACTTCTGCTTTCGGTATGTCCGGAACAGGCTCTAGTACTTCAACAGGGACAGGAACTGTGGATGAAGCTTCGGCCAACACTCAGAGTGGCATGAACACTGGCATGGAAAGTTCCACGATGGGAACTGGTGCTAGTTCAAGAATGGAAAGAGAAGAAGAAGAAGCCAGCACAGATTCCACGCGCACAGGTACTGGTGCTTCAGACACTATGGGCTCGGGTACAAATACCCCTTCTGGTCAGGGAACTGACATGAACTCAGGTTCACGTACTGATGATGTTCAGATGGAAGAAGATTCCACTGACCTCGGTACTGGTTCTTCAATGGAAGAAGATTCTTCTATCGATGATACCATGGGTACAGGATCAACAGTTGAAGAAGTAGAATAATCTACTTTCCTCTCCGGGAGGCGCGCTTGCGCCTTTCGGAGTTTCTGGGTTTTTTTCTCTGGGAGAGCTTTTCTCGTCTCTTCTTCCACCGCTCCTGTATCACTTCTTTCTTTCTGAATCCTGCTTCCCGAAAACGAGGAGAAAATTTTCTCTTCTCGAAAAGATGCTTTCTTTTACCGTAACGAAAGCCCTCGGACTCTTTCACAAAATAAGGAACAAAGGTATTCACATGAGGGGACGTGACTTCCACCTCCCCCTCGTAAACATCGAGAAGGACTTCCTCTTCTTCAAGCTTAACTTCAAAGTCGGTTCCCCGAACACCAAAGGAAACATCCTTGGTTCGGATCTGCTGAGTGAGAGAAAGGCCTTCCTCTTTGACTACCTGGAGGCGTATCAGACCCTTGATAAGATCAATAATGGATTCACCTCTCACCAGATCCTCCCCCTCTTTGATGAGTAATTCAGAGATCT
>CAZPFM010000035.1:0-10180 GCA_964585845.1 uncultured Bacteriovorax sp. | reverse complement strand
CTGGACCTGCAGTCAGGGTAAGTATTTCAAGACTTGTGCTGACTTTTCTAGCGAAGATGACTTTGCCATCTTTTATAAGATAGAGGTTGGCGATAGCGTTGTTCGGATGAGCGATGACAGCATAATGGTGCCAATCACTATCATTGATGACCGGCCCGGGTTCTAGATAGGTAGACCCATTTACCGAGACAGAGAATGCCCAGCTGCTAAATCCAATATTTAAGTTGTTTCCATAGAGAATGTTCAAATGAGCTGAGTTCCCCCCCTTTCTCCAAAACTCAAAAGTCCACCCATTGTTCCCGATTGTCCCATAATTATAACTCCCACCTACAGAGTAATTATTGGCAGCTCCATTGAACACCCCTGAAGCAGACCTTATCCATCCGCTGTCTGGAATATTGTGCCCACTAGAAGAGCTATCAAGAAATGGTCCAGACTCTTCATTCATGTGATAAAGAAACACGGTATCTGAATCAGGCTGGTACTCAGCAGGAAATACCGAAATTAAGCTGTAAAAAGTTATCGACGTAATCTGCTCATTGCCTTTCATATCCTGAGACTTAATATGGACAATATTCGCACCATTTTGAAGATTAAGGTCAGCACTGAAGTGGGATACAATACCATTTATCTCCTGAACGGAAACCTCAACTCCATTATGAATCAATTTCGTTTTGGAAGTATTCAGTCCGTCGGCATCGTTCAACGAGAAATTAAAAGTCAGATTTGATTCTGAAACCGTTTCTCCATCCGCTATGCTAGAGCTTACAAGTACCGGGCGATCGCTTACTTCATTCTGAAGATTAAAACTATACTTCGCACTCTTCGAGACTCTAAGCTCATCGAAAGAGAAGTAACCTGAACTACCTAAATTGAAATAGTTCGGTCCATTGAAGTCGCAGGAGTTATGAAAATCAAATGATCTCTTAACCACTCCGTCAACAATAAGTAGAAGCTGAGAAAAAGATCGAGAACCATCATAAACCAAAGCGATATGGTGGTAAGCCTCGTCTACTGGTACGGCAAGGGGTACTTCCTGGTCAAGGCCTACAGTATTGTTGATACTCACCTGAATGTTTCCGTTTTGAGAGTTAAGTCTCAATGAATGATTCGAACTACTACTTCCAATCTGATAGAGATTCTGATATCCCCCATTGAGAGTATTCATCTTCACAAAAGACTCAACAGTAAAAGCTCGACAGTTTAGAGGCATCCTATTAGAGAAAGATGCATAACCTACAGATCCATTTCCTATGACTCCTGAAACTGGGGAAAGAGTTGTTGAATCAAAATCGTTCCCATTCCCTGTAATATCGGGAGCAGTTCCTGATGATATTTCATTAAAATGCCAGAGACCAGCTGTGTCCTCCTCAGGCTCGTATTCCGCCCCGCCTGCTTTTTTAATGTAATAAAAGTATTGGGATTTTTTTCTTTGGTTTCCTTTATCATCCAAAAACGAAATTTCAAGGTTGTTGAGTCCAACTTTAAGTGGATCAGTAAAGACCCCGTCGATTCCTGTCTGAGAAATAACGAGATCAGGGGTTGCCGGCTGAAGTACCCCGTTCAAAAAGATTTTCAAAGAAGAGACGTTAATCGTATTCGCAGAATTCAATGTAGCGTGAAACTCTGGGTGATCGGCATTAACTGATGATCCGTTCCTGAGGTTTAGAAAATTAATCACTTGATTATCGACCACTGGAACACTAAAGACAGTTCTAGTTGTATCAGAAAACCTCATCTCATCAATCAAGCCCTCATAGCTCTGTCCAATAATTCCAAGTTTAGGGACTGGATCAAAATCACAGTTTGAAACAGCATCAAGCTGCCCTCTCATCAAACCATCTACGTAAAACGTTATGTTTTGTGATGATCGCGTTCCATCCCAACTTACTGCAAGATGATGAAGTTCATTAACTGGGATTAAAATGTCATTTGATTGGTAATTAAGCTCTCCTCGAGTCGTATAGAGAACGACCCGAATAAATCCGCCATTCCATCTATAAATCTTAATCTGTCCATTATAAAAAATAACTTCTTCACTGAAATAATTTGAGGTCGGTCTAAGCCAAGTTTCAAGCGTGAATTTCTGTGTTTCGAATCGGATGGAATCAAAATTAATCACACCTCCACGGATGAATTGTCTTCCGAGACCGAAAACTCCTTCAGCAGTTTGTACTGCTGATGTGTTCCCGAATCCATTTCTACCGTGACCTGAATCATCTCGCATGAATCCAGGAGAGAAATCATTCATATGCCAGAGGGCTAAAGTATTCCCGTCGGTTGTGTATTCCTGGCGTTCAAAGATACTCGCGTAGGTAAAGAAAAAAGATTTTTGATTTATATTTCCTTGAAGATCTGCAACAAAAACTTTGACTTCGTTAAGAACAGAAGATGATAGCTCATCGTCGAGCTGCCCGGATATTTGAGATTCTGACTTAGAAATACCAGGCTGGAGAATGCCGTTAAGATACACTTCAATGCTGTCTACATCGACACCAGACAAATTATCAGTGAGATTAATCAGGAAACTAGGTTTGGCGGTTGTGACTTGGAAGCTAGAAGGCTCAAGAAGCTCAATCCCCGGTCCCTGAATATCAATTCCAACAACATTTCTTACTCTCACATCATCCACGAATCCAGGGAAATAACGCGCAAAGAGATCTCCCCCAATCGAGGCTCGTGATGTAGAAAATTGAGGGGCCTGGATTCCGAAATCAAGACGTATGCTCGAATCAACCCTACCATTAATGGTAAGGAGAAGATTTTGATTAAGATAGTGCAGCCCAACCCGATAAGTTGTATTCAAGGCCAGAGTTCGATCTGAGACAACACCGAACAGTCCACCAGGCTGTCTCACGAACCCAGCAAGTTGATTATTGATTACCATGAGTCGGACGTTCTCCGAACTGAACACAACATGATCACCATTAGCTGAGTTCGTAAGATTGATTACGGCTTCAATCGCTAGCTCATTCCAACCCGTAAAATCTAACTTTGAACCTTGAACTAAACCAAGATCTACGAAGCTTGATTGTGTAGAGAACTTTCTAGCAACGTTGAAACTAGGGTCGATATTGGGTATTGTGAGAAGTTCGGTTGTATAGGCCACTCCATTCACAGGCGCCGGCCCTAGGTCAACAACCTGATCATCTACATCTGTGTCAAAATTCCAAAGAGCAACTGTATCTTGGTCTACCGGCAATGGGCTAATCTGCGCTAACGCCGTTAAAGGCACGACACAGATAAAAAATAATAGTAGCCTCCAGATTTTCATAATACTCCTTCTATTCACAAATGTTTAAGCTGATGCGATTGTTGATATATGAATCTTCTTTAATGATCAGATTTGGATTGAGTTCTACGACGATTGTGCAAACACCATCGGGAATCAGGTTTTCAGAGATAAACTTGGAATCCCCAAAACCATAGATCCTGGAACCGATGAATCGTGTTTTACTAAAAATTATTTCATTTTGTGGACCTAGGTAATGAATCGACACTTCGAGGCTGGTCGTTGGATTCAGAAATGGTAGGCGCCCATCGTTTTTAGCTTCTATGACTAAGATCCCGTCCTTAAACTCGGGAACAGGAACGAAATCAATTTTATCCCCTGCAGCTTCAGAGGGTGGTTCTTCACAGTTTCCAAAGTCGACTTTAGTTGAATTATTTAACTTAGTGCGCTCTATTAGTTCTGATTCAGAATCGATGAATACATTGCCAGTGCATGCCAGGTGCTTTTGCCAAGCTTTCGGAGGGTTTCCTAAGGATATGTTTATCGACTCTTGGTTCTTTAATGTTGTTTTGGATTGATATTGGCCATCCCAGATAATCTCACCTAACTTGTCCCTCAAAAGCCCCCACACATACAAGTTCTTCTGATCGAGAATTGATCCACTGTTCTTGATTTCAATAGAGGCTTCGTTTGAGAAATAAGCCTCCGTTGTAAAATGTAGATCGGGTAAGAACTTTGTCTCAGGAATTGGAGTGAGCTTTTGGCAATGCCCCCATCTCTCTTGAGAATTAAATAAAAGTTCACCAGATAAAGAGCTGAACCGAATCTCTAATGAGCAGGTATGCTTCTCTAAAGAAATAGGTAACTCATAAAACAAAACCGAACATTGGCTATTCGTGCATGAATAATCAGATCTCTTTAGCTTGATATCATTCTTATTCTCGAGCATTAACCCATGAGCATCCTTGAATACAACCGACACCCTTCCTGGATCAGGATTTGGAGACTCTATGTTTAATATTGCAACCGTGCGGTAAAACGGTTGGCCAATATATAACTTCGATATTCGGAGGCTGGCTCCTAGCGCGGCGTGACTAATGAATAAGCATCCAAGAACTTGTAGAAATCTGGTCATTTGCTCGGGCTCCGTTTAGCGAAAGTAGATAAAAATTAAGAGAATGCTAAAACTTGTGGAATCAGTTCGACGAGTTAAGAGATCTTTACTTTGGCTTAAGATTAGGATTGGCGGGGTGATTAAATCTTGAAGACTGAAGAATGGGCAAAACTTCTAAACTGAGGTTGGGTATTGAAGTAAATTGGCTTGGCTGATTTAACTAAAACAATGTTTCACCATGGCCCCTTTTATAGATATTATTCTGGGATCAGCCAGGAAAAGGGCAGCGTAGGTTTACCAGCTCACGCTACCTTTGTTTCCCCTCCAGAGAAACGGGAATCAGGCAAGATACCAGTTAACAAAGAAAACAATGCCCGAACTACCCGAAGTCGAAACAATCCGCACCCAACTCTCTCGCTATCTTCCCCTGAAGATCCTCTCCCAATCTTCAACACCCGAACTCAAACAAAATATCCTCCACACCGAGCTTGAACTCAAAGATCGAACACTCATTTCAATCCGTCGCAAAGGTAAGATGCTGGACTTTGTCTTCGACGATCAATCCCATCTTCTCTCCCACCTTGGAATGACGGGCACCTGGTTAATTGGTGAAGAGATCAAGGCCGGAAAGCACACTCACCTTATCCTGAAAGGCAAAGATATTACCCTCGCCTACGATGACCCTCGCCGCTTCGGGCACATGTACCATTACGAGGAAAAGGATGCTCTCCGCAAACTCGCTGAGCTTGGTCTGGATCTCGTGGACCCGGACTTTGATCTGCCCTACCTCACCCAGGCCTTAAAGCGCTATCCAGAGCGCGCCCTGAAGGTGACACTTCTCGATCAATCCCTCTTTGCGGGTTCGGGAAATTATATTGCTAATGAGATTTGTGCCCGAGCTGGCATCCGTCCTACTCGCAAATGCAAGAATATCAAAAAAGATGAATTCCCTAAGATCCTCAAGGCGATTAAAGATGTCCTGAATCCCGCCATCGCTTCCGGTGGGACGACCTTCCAGGGCGGATACCGGGACTCCCGTGGAGAAAAAGGAATGGGGGTTCAGCACCTGGTGGTTTTCTATCAAAAGACCTGTCAGATGTGTAAGAAAACGCCGGTGAAGAAAATCGTTCTCGCCCAGCGAGGAACCTACTACTGTCCAAAATGCCAACGCTAGAAAAGGTGAGCATCATGATTCATATTTTATTTCTTCTTTTTTCTCTCGCAGCTTTTGCTGAATTTAAGCCACTTTCTCCAGAACTCACAGAATATCCTTATCCCTTTGAAGTCAGCTACCACGAAGTGAAATTTCCAAAGAGCTCCTACCGGATGGCCTATATGCTTGTTTCCCCTAAAAAGGTTAAGAGCACCGTCCTTCTTCTTCATGGAAAAAACTTCTCAGGCCATTATTGGGAAAAGACGGCAAAGGAGCTTTTGAAAGAAGGTTATAGGCTTCTTATCCCGGATCAGATTGGATTCGGAAAATCATCAAAACCTGAGTCGTTCCCCTACTCCTTTCATCTTCTCGCCTCTCTCACTCACGAGATACTTCAAAAGCATTCAATCAAGAAATACTCCGTGATTGGTCACTCCATGGGGGGCATGCTCGCTACCCGCATGGCCCTTATGTACCCGGAGGAAGTCGAGAAACTACTTCTCGTTAATCCCATCGGTCTTGAGGACTGGAAAACGATGGTCCCATACAAAGATGTGCGGGCCATCTACCAGGAAGAGCTTAAGAAAAAAGAAGACGATATCCGAAACTATCAGAAAAATGTCTACTTCGATGGCAAGTGGAATAAGGAATACGAAAAGGGCATCGAAGTCCTTGTGGGCTGGACCCTTCATCCGGCCTATGAGCGTATCGCCTGGAATGCGGCCCTGACGTCCCAGATGATCTTCACCGAGCCTGTGGTCTATGAATTTAAAAATCTCAAAATGCCAACTCTTCTTCTTCTCGGGACTCGGGATAGGACAGCGATTGGCAAAGCCTGGGCATCAGAAGAAGTGAAACCTAAACTAGGCCGCTACGACCAACTAGGAAAAACCGTGATTAAGAGTATCCCCAAAGGAAAACTCGTTGAACTCGAGGGCGTGGGTCACATGCCGCAAGTGGAAGCTTTTGAGCGATACATTAAAGAAGTAAAAGATTATCTCAAGAAATGAGGAAGTCTGATTATAAATCGCGTGTTTTCTGAGCTCGTATCCAGATAAATCTTACCCTGATGATTTTCCATAATCGTCTGACAGATGCTTAGTCCGAGACCATTGCCCTTTTCTTTCTTAGTGGAGAATCGTTTCTCAAAGATTTTTTCCCGGATCTCTTCCGGGATTCCTGGTCCAGAATCAGTTATGGAAACTTCTATCTCAGACGAATCAAGCCTTGTCTCCACACTTACCCAGCCCTTGTGAGACTGGACAGCTTCGATTCCATTATTAATGAGATTACTCAACACCTGGACCATCTGATCCCGGTAACAGGACACGGAATAATCCGGTCCAAGATTTAAGCGAATCTCAACTCCGCCGTGATAGGCCTTAATTCGTGTCATTTCAAGTGATGCTTCGATGATCGAATTGAGGCTTTCAGGCTCGAGGGCCCGGCCTTGAGTGGGTCGGGTAAGATCCTTCACATTCGATAAGAGATCCTGAATGTGAGAAAACTGCCCCTCAATACTCTCCTTGTACTTCACCATTTTAGGAGTGAACTCATCCTGATTCATTTTAGAGAGTAAAAGCTCAAAATAGGATCTCGCTGCATAGAGAGGGTTAGCGATCTCATGAGAGAGTCTGGCAAAATAGTCACCGGCCTCTGCGAGTTTATGACTTTGAATGAGATCATTCTGAAGGTCAGAAATCCTCCTCCCAAAACTGAGCTGGTTCACGTAAGTGATTCGAAGAATTTCGATGAGATTGGATAAGAAAAGAAGCGGGGGAAGATATCGGAACCTTCCGTCATACACAGCGGTTGTTCCATCAAGAATTATCACCAAAAGACTTAAAATCACACCTGCTGTCAGAAAGGGATAATCCTCGCGCCGAGGTATCATGAAACGCAAGAAGATAAACAGGGCCATGACAGAGGGAACGACTAAAAGAATCGAGAGAAATTTGATGAAGCCATGGGGATTGAAGCCTCCCACCCGCAACATGAAGATATTATCAAAATCAATTTTCGGTGTATCCGGGTCAAGAATGAGATTCATATCTGTGAATAAGAATAGAAGTTCCGCGACTAGTCCTCCCACGGCACTCAGAACCGGGAGAAGAGCTATGACATTTAGTTTCCTCGACTTTAACTGAAGAAAGGACTGCATGGTTTTTATGTAGAAGAAACTCACGAGGGACCCAGAAACCCAATTGGCCATGAGGACATGCAGATTATAAACAGGATCATGATCCTGCAGAAGATAGAAAATTCCAAAAGAATAAGCTGCAGATAAGAAACTAAGTCCAACGAGATAAAACGTATTCTCAAAATTAAGAATCCGCTGCCTATGAATTAAGAGATTGATGACACCTTGGTAAATAAAAATGGCCATTAGACCAAAGGCAAGAAGGGAGTACCAATAGATTATTTTATGATCTTCCATGGGTTCTAGGGAATCATGAAGTCTAAGGCCATGGGAGCGTGATCACTACCAGAAGACCCTGGGATGACCTCCGCCCTTTTCATTCGTAGTCCTCTAGCGAAGACATGATCCAGCGGATACCCATTAAATTTCTTACGAAGCTCGCCATTTTTAAGCCGAACCTCAGAGAGTTTAAGAGCGCTGGCCAGACTAAAGAGATAGGACATGCGGGACTTATTCCAGGTATTAAAATCTCCGGCCAGAAGGACTGGTCCACTGAAGTCTTTGAGTTCCTGAAAAATCTGATCCATCTGCCGTTTGAAGGCCCCGGTCGTCTCAAAATTAATAGCGTGAACGGATACCACCATAAGATCCATGGCCCTGCCCCGGACAGGATACCGGGAAAAAGTGATGGATTTGGGTGTGTCAGTGATGGGCTCCTGGTCCACGGAGTGCTTCACAAAGGAATGGACGGCCTTGTGGGTTCCCCCCACCATCGTTCCAGTAGGAGTGTTCTTTTCTCGCTTATAAAGAAAGCTGATCCCGAAATTCCAATCCGCCCTGATCTGTCTAACCAGACTTTCAAAACTATTATTCCGGTAGACTTCCTGGAGCAAGAAAAGCTCCTTACTGCGGGTATAGAGTTTAAACTCATCCGGAAACTTATCCAGAGATCCCTTCTTAATATTCCAAACCAGGGCCTGAATAGAATAAGGGCTTAATTCGGAGGGACTCCCCCTACCGAAGCTCACCATGGACTCACTCTCAGGAAGGACTTCAAATAAAAGGTTATCATCAACCGCCAGGGCCGAAAATGAAGTGAGGTAGCTAAGGCATAAGAACAGTCCAAGAATTCTGCTCATAGGCTTTATTCATAAGCCATGTGGGTACCGAGCTCAAGGAATGTGTAATTAATACATTTAAGACCGTGGAGGAGACGATCTCTGAATCCAGATAAATCCAATAGATAGGAGAAAGACCACATCGATGATCCAGGGAATGCTCCCGGAGATCTGCCAATGAGAGAAGAGTGCTCCCCCAACCATCATGAGAGTTGAAATGATCTTCATCCGGGGCTGAATCACTCTGTGGTCTTCCCAGTTGCAAACGGATCGACCCATAACAGGATGACGCCTAATCCACGCATGAATTCTGGGAGAACTTTTGGAGAAGAAATAGGCCGAAAGAATGGCAAACGGAACCTGAGGCACCACAGGTAAAATAAGACCAATCACACCCAGCAGGAGAAAAACTCCCCCTAATGAAAAAAAGAACTTCTCCTTTGAGTTCTTTTTACTCCAGTATGCATAGGCTTCATTAATTTTGAACAAGCTTTGACCTCCATAGCTATTCTCTTTCACCTGATCACAAATTCAAACTCAAGCAATCTTCACCTTTGGGGCTTATCCCTTTGAAAGCCCTCCATCTTGAGTTTGAACTGATAACTCTTATCGGAATGAATTCATGACCCGCCCCTGATACCTAATGTATAATAACTTTGGTTTAACAAAGGTCATTTCTTTGAAGCCCTTCACAAAGAAAAAATATGTTCTTTTTTTTCTCCTCATTTGGATGACATCGACAAGTGTGGTCCATCTTTTCTCTCATTGGTTAGATTCAGAACAAAAAAAAGATCATGCCCGGCAAATAGCCTTGCTCCATGATGGCATCCAGACTCGCTTCATCTTTCTCCTCGACACTCATCTCACGATGGGCCTTCTGGCCGCTCGTTATGTGGCCGAGACTCGTTTCAAAGACGGAAGCTATGAAAAAATCTGTGAGAATATCGTCAAAATTCATGATGAGATCGTTGGGGTTAATTTCGTGGATGAAACCGGAGTCATTAGCCGGGTTTGCCCTCTGCAAGAAAACAGAATGGCCTTAGGACGCTCGAGTCAGAATCTACTTGAATTAAAAAAGTCCTACCGGGACAACGAGCGCTACTGGTTCTCAGGCCCTTTTGAACTCTACCAGAGGGGACTTGGGTTTGTTTTCTATGTCCCTGTTGTTATCGATGAAGAACTCAAAGGGTGGCTGGCCCTGCCGATGACCTATGCAAAGTTTTTTGCAAATTTCACATTGAAAATTTTCTAAAGAATCATCACCTGATTATCCGGGATGATGACTCGGGGAAATACTTCTTCTCATCCACTCAGGTGCCCAACTATAATCCACAAATGTATAAGAAAAGTGGTGTGATGTTCGGAAGAAAAATCACCTTCTTCAGCTGGGATAAGACACCCATCGGCTCCTATGAAATTTCCT
>CAZPFM010000034.1:0-10364 GCA_964585845.1 uncultured Bacteriovorax sp. | reverse complement strand
CGTGCTGCTGGGCAAGATGGGGCTCGATGGGCACGATCGGGGCGTCAAGGTGATCGCGAGGGCCCTTCGCGACTCGGGCGTGCATGTGATCTATTCCGGGCTGTGGCAGACGCCCCAATCGCTGGCGATCTCGGCCCGCGACGAGGAAGTCGATGTCATCGCCGGCAACGTGGCAACCTCCGCTGCCTGTGAAGATCTCATCAAGGCCGGTGTGGACGGAATCAAGGTGGGGATTGGTCCTGGATCCATTTGTACCACCCGAGTGATCGCGGGGATCGGTGTTCCTCAGATGCAGGCCGTGATGGACTGCAAAGGACCTTGTGAGAAAGCAGGCATTCCCTATATCGCTGACGGAGGAATTAAATTCTCCGGGGATATTGTTAAGGCCCTGGCCGGTGGAGCAAGCTCCGTTATGATCGGCTCCCTTTTTGCCGGTACCGATGAGGCGCCTGGTGAAATGGTTCTCTATCAGGGGCGGGCCTATAAAATGTACCGAGGCATGGGATCTCTTGGTGCCATGGAAAAAGGATCTAAGGATCGCTATGGACAATCGGCGGTGGAAGAAATCTCAAAACTTGTTCCGGAAGGAATTGAGGGGCAGGTTCCTTACCGTGGATCCCTTGCCAATAATCTCTATCACCTCGTAGGCGGGCTTCGCTCGGGGATGGGTTATGTGGGAGCCGAGAATCTCGAAAGCCTTCGCACACGGGCGAAGTTTATTAAAATCACTGCAGCTTCACTCAAAGAGTCCCATCCCCATGATGTGACGATTACCAAAGAAGCTCCTAACTATCGCCAGGTTTAATCATGCACGCATCTGTTTGGATTGTTGATTTCGGTTCCCAGTACACCCAGCTCATCACGAGAAAATTCCGGGAACTCGGATTTACTTCGGAGATCATGACTCTTGAAGACTCCCTTGAGAAATTAAAAACGGAAAAGCCTAAAGCGATCGTTCTCTCCGGTGGACCCCAGTCGGTCTTTGAAGATGAGACGGATTACTCACCTTTTTTCGAGGCCAATCTTCCTATTCTAGGGATCTGCTACGGCATGCAGATCATGGGGCAGTTCTTTGGTGGAAAGGTGGAGAAGGGAGTTCAGGGTGAATATGGTTTAGCAAAGATTCATCTCGTTCCTGGTTTTGCGATTCCGGATCATCCGGAAGTAAGTGATGCCTGGATGAGCCACTCGGATCATTTGATCGCTTTACCGAAAGACTTTAAACTTCTCTTTCAAAGTGAAAATGGACTCGTCGCCGGAATTTCTCACCACTCACGACCTATCGTAGGCCTGCAGTTTCACCCGGAGGTTCAGCACACGCTCCATGGGAAAGAAGTTCTCTCTTACTTTCTGGAAAAAGTCGCGGGTCTTAAAAAAGACTGGTCATCTAAAACCATGCTGGAGACTTCACTGGAGGAAGTCAAAGCAGTGAAGGGTAAAAAGGTCCTCTGTGCCTTCTCCGGTGGAGTGGATTCTCTCGTGGCCGCCACTCTTACTCAGAGAGTGATCGGGGATGATCTCTACTGCTTTTTTGTGGATCATGGACTCCTTCGTCCTCAGGATCTTCATCACATTAAACTTCTTCAGGAGAAGACTTCGCTTAATATCGAAGTCATTGATGCTTCCGAACTATTCTTAAAAGCTCTTCATCAGCAGAAAGATCCTGAGGTAAAACGAAAGACCATCGGAAAGACCTTCATCGAAGTCTTTGAAAAGAAAGTCCATGAGTTTGAAGAAAGCCACGGAATAAAATTTGAATACCTTCTTCAGGGGACTCTGTACCCGGATGTCATCGAATCTATTTCCCCTCATAAAAAGGGCGGAAAGTCGGTGACCATCAAGTCCCACCACAATGTGGGGGGCCTTCCGGAAAGAATGAACTTAAAGCTCCTTGAGCCTCTGCGATTTCTTTTTAAGGATGAGGTCAGGGCCATGGGTCTGGAACTTGGTCTTGAGCATTCCTGGGTTTACCGTCATCCTTTTCCGGGACCGGGGATCGGTGTTCGGGTCATGGGAGAACTCACGAAGGAGCATATCCGCAAGGTTCAGGAATCGGATCAGATTCTCTTTGAAGAACTTAAATCCCACAAACTCTATGATTCTACCTGGCAGGCCTTCACAGTCCTTCTCCCGGTGAAAACCGTGGGAGTGAAGGGTGATGGTCGCGCTTACGAGGAAGTGATCGCTCTTCGCATGGTAAATTCTCAGGATGGGATGACGGCATCAGTGACAGAACTTCCGTGGAGCTTTTTAACTAAGGTTTCTGCCCGGATCTGTAATGAAGTGAAGGGAATAACCCGGGTCGTCTATGATGTGACATCAAAGCCGCCCGGGACAATTGAATGGGAATAATTAAAAGAGGATGTCGCTGAAGTCTCCTTCAGCACATTCTTCATCCTGGGAGTCCGCACTCGGGCAGAAAAGAACATTCGTTAAATCCACACCGATAAGATTCATATCCGGAAGATTTGTCATGGTAGTGGTGTAGAGCTCGCCCTCGATTCGGGAAACAATCTTAAAAAGAGGCATGCCGAGATTGTAGAGGAGTTTTAAATTCTCAGAGGCGGGATTGCCTTCCTCATCAGTGCCCATCGCCATCACACTGAGATTAACCATATTGCCATTCATCTGGATGGACTGAACCTGAGTTTCACGAAGGTCAGCTTCAAGGCCCGCGAGGGTAGGGACGTCTTCAAAGAAAAGAACTTTTTCTGAGAATTCCTCTGAACCAACACATCCTGCTTCTGAACCAGGCTTAAATGTTTCATCGGAGAGAACGATCATTTTATCCCCCTCGATCTTGAGAACCGTTTGAGTGGATGTCTGTACGTAATTGCAGACAGTGCCGTCTTCTGATTCAAAGGAAGAAACTGTGGTGAGCTGCTTACTCATCCCTGGAGTGAGGACTTCAAGAGAGGCTTTTTTCTGTGCGAGGACATTTAAAAAGCTATCGAGACTCACACTCTGTGCAGAGAGGATGGGACAAGAGAAAGCAAACAGGCAGAATACCAAAACTTTCATATATGCTCCTTAAGATGGCCGAATTCTATTCAAACCGATTCAAAACTGCCCGATGTTTATCAACCACTATGGAGAAATAACAGACCCCAAAGTGACACCAGTTTTCCGCTATGGTAGAAGACCCAAATATCAGGAGATACGTGATGGAAAAGATTGCAGTTGTGACCGGGGGATCCAGTGGGATCGGACTTTCAATAGTTAAGGCTTTGACCTTAAGTGGAGTTAAAGCTGTCTCCTGGGACATCAAGCCCCCCGCTGAAAACGTCCCCTTTGTGGAATGTGATGTGACCTCAGAATCTAAGGTACAGGCGGCCTTAAATGAAACGGTGGAAAAATATGGGGCACCGACCATACTTGTGAATAATTGCGGTCTTCAGTTCATGTCACCGGTGGACGAATTCCCACTGGATAAGTGGAATCAGCTCATCTCCATCATGCTCACGGGAACCTTTCTCTGCTCTAAGGCCGTGATTCCCTCTATGAAAAAGAGCAACTGGGGACGAATCATCAATGTCTCTTCTATCCACGGCAAAGAAGCTTCGCCTTTTAAAGCGGCTTATGTTTCGGCCAAGCACGGAGTCTTAGGTCTTTCAAAAGTCATGGCCTTAGAACTTGCGGCCAATAATATCACTGTGAATTCTATCTGCCCGGGCTTTGTGGACACTCCTCTTATGCGTGCCCAGGTCGCTAAGCAGGCCGAACTCAATAAGATGAGTGAGGAGCAGGTTATTAGCGATATTATGCTCAAGCCTGCGTGTATCAAGAAGTTCACCACCACCGATCAAGTGGCCGATCTAGTGAATTTCTTTGTGTCTGAGTCTGCTTCGACCATTACAGGGGAGGCATTTAATATGACAGGTGGTTGGGGGATGGGGCGGTAGTATTGGGTCGTTTTTACAGAGGATCTTGTACCGGGCCCTGAGATCCTCTTAATATGGTGGCATCCAACCCAAATAAGGACTACCTATGAAACACCTTCTCATCGCCACTCTTGCGCTCTCTTTCTCTGCCTTAGCCTCTGCAGCTCCCTTTGCCACTTGTGATGCAGTCATGCACCACGGATCCATGGTGGATTTCTCCATCGAAAAAGGTGTGATGAAGATCGTCACCAATGATAACTCTGATCAGGCCGTGAACTGGCAGAGTGTTTCTGTAGATTCCGGAAAAGGTATCATCAAGAACGTGGAGGGTGCTCGCTGGGCGATCCAGTCTGCGATCAAAGATATGAACTCCGAAGATATGAGCGGGAATCTCTTGATCGTTAAGGCGAAGACTTCAAAAGGATCTCTTCTGATCAACATCAATGGCTACTCGAAAGAAGCATTCCTAGTGATGGATGACTATGTCCAGTCCATCAAATGTAAGTCGAACTAAGGAATTGTAAAAGACGAACCGTATTTTCTATTTGCCTCCGCGATGGCGGAGGCAAACTCTCTCTGGATCACTTCTCGTTTTGCCTCGGGAACATTCCCACCCAAAAGAAGCCTCACTCCACCCTGACCTCTTGAAGAGCCTTGCATGTCGGTGCTGATAGTGAAAGCTCTCAGTTCTGACTGGGAGAGTTCGAACTCAAGCCTATTGCGAAGAATTTTCTCTATTCCCTCTCCTTCGGCTGCGAGGATGGCCCGGTCAGCTGAAACAGGAATATCGGGTCTGACAAAACTCACCCGGACGTTCGTGTTTCGTCCGGTCTCACCGAGGATTCTCTCCTGAGCAGATCTCTGGGCCGCAAGGAGTTCGGACTTGATGGCCTCACTCACGGGCCCACTAGGGATAATCACCATGTCGTCACCGCTTGTGGTGATCACTGCCGTCATGGAATGCCTCTCGAAGACAGCACTCACGGCCGACTCTGTTTCCGATTTCACCCGGTCCAGATATGGGGTGATGACATCTCTTTCATTCATTCGCACATTCATTACCGAGCGCTTGAGACTAAAGCCCTGGGCGAGACCCTCAGCTGTTGCTTCGGCGTTGAGGGAGCCCACACCTCCGAAGTCCATGGTGATTGCCCCATGGGTGGCGTTATCAAAATTGTGCTCAACTCTTTGAGTGACGAGGAGTCCGGGACTAAATAGATCCGCTCCCTGAGCATAGGTTCTGAATTCTTCTACATCTCCAGGACTGAGTTCAAGGCCATGCCGGTGATTTAAAACTCTGGCAACTTCAGCGTTGTCTGAATTCTTCCGGAGCTGCTCGAAGACTTCTGCAGTGGGGATCTTGGCAGTGGCTTCGCCGGAAACTGATCGCATGAGGGGAGTGGTGCCGAAGCGAGACTCAAGACTTTGTCTTCTTGTGCGAGTCGTTTTCCAGATCTCGTCGATCTCATCAAGTCCCATCCCTGTTCGTGCCTGGAGATTGGCGAGATCGGCCGTCTCACCCACGCCGGTAGAGAACCAGTTCTCGCTCCGGGCCCGGCCCTGAACGGAAACATAATTGTTCTCTGTGAGTTCCCGCTGAAATCTTCTGTCTACGTCCCGGGTGACTTTTTGTAATTCTCTGGTGAGTTTTGCCTCATCCCCGGGTCTGCCTTTTACGGCAAACCGGATTCCCTTGTAATCGGCATAGGTTTCGACTTTGAGACCTGGAAACTTTCTTTCTAGGTCAGCAATGGCATCCTGGAGCATGACGGAATGCCGGTTATTAAGAGCATCAACAAGTGATTTGTTTTTAAGATTATCATTGAGCCACTTGAGCATGGAGTTCTGAGCATCGACAAAGACCACTCCTGCCTGGGTGTTTGTCGCCCGGGCGAGTTCTGTGAAGCGGGTGTTCTGCTCCGGGGTTGTGATCGTCCTCGTTGCGTATTCCTCGAGAACCGATTCTTCAGTTTGTCTCGCCGGAGTCCTGCCACGGGACCTCGGTGCTATGACCACAATGACTGAAGCCTCAGGAATAACTTCAGCAGTTTCCTGAGTGGCCCTGGCAGCAGCTTGCTCCGCCCTTCGGGCAAGAGTGATGGTTCTCACTCCGGCCAGTGGAAGTCCGATTCCAAGGCTCACATTGAGAGCACAGGCCGCAAGACTCGATTCCATTTTTATTTCAAGCATCTGCTTTTCAGCACTACACCCTTCGGCCGATTTCGAGGCCATGTACTCCGGATAGTTCACGCACTGAGATTCGAATTCTCTCCAGTTGATCATTCCCTCAGTAAATCCAGCACCAAAAAGAACCGCTGGCACAAGTTTCTGGGTGACAAGAGCTCCGCCCCGGACGATGGAAGATCCCGCTCTGGCAGCGATCAAGCCCGCTCTAAGTGCGAGGGCCGCACCGGCATAGGGAACCAGAAGTGTGGCGGCGATTTCGGCGCCGATCCGGATCCTACTTCCCACTTCGTAATCCCGGTGAAGCCGGCAGATGAGACCGTCTTTTAAGCGATCCTCCATCTGGTTTTCGAGAAAAACGTTATGAACGATTCCATTACTTAAAAGTGAACGGCGGAATTCACCAGCGCCGTCAGCTGACATGCGGAGGCTGTAACTGAGTTTGCCATCTTCTCCAGTGGAAACGGAAGACATCCCAGAAACATAATTAAAAGAATCATCGGCCTGGGCCTTGAGTGTCTTCATTACCGCTTCATACTGATACTTGAAGTTCGTCTCATCGAGGTTCTGTTCCGCGGCTTTAATAAGAAAGCGTCTCATCTCCGGACGATTTCCCATAGGTACTGAACGGATGAGGCTATCGAGCTTTTGGCGGTCGTAGGCAGAGTCTTTATCGAAACGGTCCTGGGCGGCCAAGGCACCTGGGATGCAGTCGATGGAACTCATGCAAGGAGCGGCCTGCATCTCATCCACCATTTCCATGGTCCTGTTTTCTATTTTCTGATCTGTCTTGAAAACTTCGCTTCGCACGGCCTTGAACTGCTCAAAGGCTCTGTTGTTGAGATCCTCTTTCTCAGCGGAGTTTTTTTCATAGAGATCAAAGAAGTCCACCTGGCATTTGTTCATGTGGTAGACATCACTTCCCGCGGCAGTGAAGATCGTTGCCTTGTTGACCTCGGTGAAATCATTTAACTGATCGATGTTTGATGTGTGAACATCAAGAGTGCAGGAGAGATAATCGTACTCATCTCTCGTTCCATCGGTGCATGAATTTCCTGTGATAAAGTATCCAAGATGCCCGAAGAAAGAGTCCACTCGTTCAGTAACGTCCTGGGCCCTCCCGGTAGGGATGGCGATGAAAAAAGCCAGGAATAGGGCAAAACCCTTCAATATCATGGCTATCTTTTCGGAATTTAAAGGATTTTTTTAAATTTTAAAAGCTTGGGAACGTTAGAGCTAAGTGGTTGAAAGAAGGGGGCTTATGCCCCCTCTGAAGATTTCTAGTGCATATCTTTGTGGATCATCTGCTCGTCGGCCCGCTCCCGGACAAGCCGAGGATTCTTTTCCATGAATTCCAGCATCGCCCTATTGATCTCATCACCGTGGGTCCACGGAATGCCATGAGAGCCGCCGCTCACAACATGAAGTTCTCCCTTCATTTGAGTCAAAACTTTTCCAGTGGAATCAATGGGAAGAATCTGATCTTCATCACCTTGTATAACAAGAAGAGGGAGGTCGATCATTTTCACATCGGGACGAAAGTCTTCGATCCAGCTATCCACGCAGCGAAGGAAACCAATGGGAGAAGAAGAAACACCAAGATTAAAATCGGCGCGGAGTTTTTCTTCGCTCACTTTTCCACCGTTCATGAAAGAGCGGGAATAGAACTTATCCAGAAAATCTGTCATAAAAGCGTATCTGTCTTCCTTGATAGTTTTCTTGAATCCTTCAAAGACCTCGCGCTCAACACCGGTTTCATTGTCTGGTGTTTTTAAAAGAAAAGGAGGAATAGGCGAAACCATGATGGCTCGGGAAATTTTGGATGAACCAAATTTTCCAATGTAGCGAGCGATCTCTCCTGTACCCATTGAGTGACCCACGAGGGTGACGCCTGTGAGGTCAAGAGTGTTGATCAGTGTATCGAGATCCGAAGCAAAAGTGTCATAATCATAGCCCTTGCTTGGATGGGAAGACTTCCCGAAGCCCCGGCGATCGTAAGTGATGACTCGGTAACCTTGCTCGAGGAGAAATGCCTCTTGCCGCTCCCAGGCCATACCTGAGAAAGGGTATCCATGAATAAGAATAACCGGCTCACCACGACCGTGATCAGTGTAGTGAATATTGATATCGCTCTGATTTTCCGAGCCGACTTTGATGTACGACATTAGTCCTCCTTTGACTAAAAGCTAGATGACTTTTGAAGTGCAAAGAAAGAGCCAGAACTAGAAGCTACCGAAGAGTGTCCCCAGGATGATAACGGATAAGGTCGCAAGCACCGGAATCGCCACTGCCACCATAAAAATATCCTTATAGGATTCTTTATGAGTGAGACCACAGATCGTGAGAAGACTGATCACCGCCCCATTATGAGGAAGAGTATCGAAGCCCCCTGAACTTAAAGAGGCAATCCGGTGAAGAAGTTCAGGATTGATATTCATCGTCTGAGCGATCTCCATATACTTTTGACCTAAGACCGCGAGACCGATACTCATCCCTCCGGAAGCCGATCCCGTGATCCCTGCTAAAGTGTTAATGGCGATGGCCTCAGAGATGAGAGGATTTCCCGGAGAGATGCCGAGAACAAATTCTTTGAGAATCGCAAAGGATGCGAGGGAAGCGATCACTGCGCCGTAACCCACTTCGGAAGCGGTATTGAAGATGGGAAGAAGAGAGCCCATGGTTCCCTTATTCAAACTTTCCACCATGTCGGAATTAAATCTCCTCATGGTCGAAAGAATAAAAAGGATCGCGAGAACTAGGGAGATGATGATGGCCCAGATACCTAAGACGGCCTTAAGTTCAATCCCACCAAATGCCGCAAGCTTTAAGTAATAGGCATCCCAATTGGGAATGATCACCTGAGAAAAAAGAAAGTTCATCCCGATCACAATGAGAAGGGGAGTGATGGCGAGAAGAAAGCTTGGAGCGGATCTCTCATCTTTGTCTTCGATCTCATGAAGTGTTCCCGGAGTCACCCGGGTTTTATTGGCGCTGAAATTGAGCCAGACCATTCCTACACCGAACATGATGATTGCGGCGATGATCCCAAGTCCCGGTGCCGCAAACGCTGTGGTTCCAAAGAAGGGCATTGGGATGGCGTTTTGAATCGCAGGAGTTCCCGGGAGGGCGGTCATAGTAAAAGTGAATGACCCCAGAGCGATGGCACCAGGGATATGTTTCTTTGCTATCCCGGCCTCATTGAAAAGAGAAACAGAAATGGGAAAGACACAGAAGGCGACAACAAAAAGAGAAACTCCTCCATAGGTGAGAAGGGCGCAGGCAAGAACCGTGGCCAGGATCGCGTGATGGGATCCAACTTTTTTAGAGATCGTCTCACCGATGACCTTGGCCGCACGGGTGTCACTCATGAGCTTTCCGAAGATCGCGCCAAGTAAGAAGAGAGGAAAGTAAGCTACGATGTATTTACCGAGCGCACTCATGAAGACCTGAGTGTAGTAGGCCAGAGGAATCCCATTGCCTGTGAATTCGTGAGACTGAAAAAGAACGGCCATGAGAGCGCACACAGGAGCAAGGATCAGGACGTTAACGCCCTTGTAGGCAAAGTACATGAGTGCGATCAGTGAGATCACTAAACCAAAGATTCCGATCATGATTTAACCTTGTTTTCTAGAGTCCAAAATAATTGAGTATGAAATCCGTACTTGAGGGTGCGTTCTCTTCGAAGTTCGGAGTGATAGGTTTGCCACCACCCCAGGAGTGGGCCATGCCCTTCACGAGATAGGTGACTTCTGAAAAATCTGTGGAGGTATAAAGCTTCTCAGTGACTTCGACTTCATAACCAGAAGCAAAGTGCCGGACACTCTTTTCCGATTTTCTATAGCGAGCGGAGTGGTTTCTTTTTCCGTCGTCCACATAATCCATGAGAACTTCGTTGGATTCAGAAATAAGATTGGTGTGGAAGACATCCACCCGGGGATCCCGGTCACCATGAATCAGGACCATGCGGGAGAGTTTTCTCTTTCCTGCTAAGCGCCCGCAGTCAAAAGCTTTTTTACCGAGATAAGAGGGAGACTTAAGTTTAGAGGCGGTGAGAACAGTTTGAGCCTCGATGATGTTCTCAGCGATCTTAAAGGCGAGTCCGGAGTGGACTGCTGCTCCCGCAAAAACATCCGGGTAGCAGGCCGCAAAGTTTGCCGTCATCACGCCACCGGCACTCATGCCGGCCACATAGATTTTATCAGGATTGATACGGTAGGTTTTCGTGACCATCGCCAATGCGGCCATGACCTGGCCCATCTCGTTGGTGAGACTACGGCGCTGATTGAAATCGAAGAACCA
>CAZPFM010000033.1:2498-10371 GCA_964585845.1 uncultured Bacteriovorax sp. | reverse complement strand
ATTGACCTCGATCCGGTTTTTTTTAAGTGGCATGAGCTCCACTATCCAGCAGGGTTTTCCTTACTGGGCTTGCTCGCTATTCTGGAGCCAAGAAAGAAAAATGCACTCACCCTGATCGGCTTGATCGCTGTCTTACTTTTTTTACTTCAGGTTGAGCCCTTTAAGACACTCTTTGGGAATCTACCGCTTGTATCTCATTTTCGGGTTCCGCAAAGGATTCTTATTTTGCTTATACTTCTGGGAAATGTTGCCGGCATTCGATGGTTTTTGCGTCGACTTCCAGAAACAGACCCTGAGGATTTTAAAAAGGACTTGAAAATTATCGGACTAATCAGTCTTATAGGTCTTGTTTTAAATCTTCACTTAAGAGCATTCACAGATATTCTGCTCTATCTTTTCATCGGGATCTTTTTCGTGACTCTTTGGAAGAGGGAGTACAGAGCTTCTTTAGGCACTCTTTTACTTATTGGATATGTAAGTGTTTCAGGTTTTTTTACCCATTTCTTACCGGCAATTAAAATCCCCGACATCGAAGCGTTTAATCAGCTTTCCGTGGATAATAGAAATCCCTTCGAAAGAACTTTCTTAAATTTTCGCCATCAAGAGTTTCACGGAAATACGGGTTTTGCTCTTGGGTTACCGGTTCTTGATGGATACTTCTATGCCTCTAAAAGATTTTCCGAACTCCTTTTTGCGCTTCAAAGACAAGACTATGATCCTACCCATCTTGGCTGGAGCTTTGCCGATAGCTCTCCCTTGGCCCCACTTTTAGCAAGACTCTACAATATTCAATGGACCACGCATTGGATGGAGGGAGAATTAAAACACACGCCGTTTAAGGAAAAACATCCTGATATCATTATTCCTGAATTTATTCGATACAGTGATGACATCCAAGAAATCGCCTCACTATTGAAAATGAATCCAGGCCATGTCTTTCTCAGTGAGTCTGAAAAGGAAAAGCAAATTTCTGCCTGCGACTCAAGTTCTGTAACAAGCCAGTACTCTGCCAATAACGGTTTTGAGATTCGATCTACTACAACAAAAGATTGTCTCGTGGTGATCCCTACCAACTACATTTCGAATCTTAGGCTTACAGGTGCAGATGGCACCCAAGTAAGACTTCTTCCGGCCAATCATGCGCTCTTGGGTGTTCTTCTTCCTGCGGGAGTAAGGGTTTATCAACTTCGTTCAAAGTATTTTGCCTTTGAAATGTAGTTCTAAGAATGAAGGGGAGAAAGTGGCGCAACCGGTACGATTCGAACGTACGACCTCCTGATTCGTAGTCAGGTGCTCTATCCAACTAAGCTACGGCTGCGCAAAGAGATTGAAGAGAGTTGGTTTTAATCAAGAATTGATCTTTTTGCAAGATTGAAGTCCATTTTCTTGGCTTAACTGCCCTAAATGCCTATTTTTACAACGCTCCGCACCGCCACCCCAGGTTTCAAAATTTAGTTTGAGAACTCCGCGGTATGTTATTATTTTCTTAACGTTTAAAGAGGAAAAACTATGAAGCCACGTATTTCCATCACTCCTAAGGACTACCAGGATAAGCGCTTTGAAGCTTCTAAGGAGCTTCTGGCCTCGGCCTTAAATAAGCTCGAAAACTTCAATGCCATCGGGGATGATAAGCGGTTAGAGAGTATGGTCTCCAATTGCATTTTTCTCGCGGACACCTTACTTAACGAACTTGGGTACGTATCCCGGGAGAAGGATCAATCAAAGGTTCACTCTATTCAGTCACTTCTGGATTCCTCAGAAGATTAATCAGACGAAATCTTAACCTTCTTTTACCTCGTCATTTAGAATTTCTTTAATCACAATTTATCTGGTCATTAAAAAAGGATTTTTATGACTAGATTCATTTTTTTCCTCCTCCTCATTATTCCCCAGATGGCCCAATCGGAATCCCTCAAGGTTCTGAGTTGGAACGTATTCATGCTCCCTAAGCCCATCAAACAGAGCTTGCAGTCGACAAGAAGAAAGATCATTCCCCAAAAGCTAAAGGGCAGTGAACACGACATCTACTTCTTGCAAGAAGCATTCATGGGAAGCTTCCGATCGGAAACTATCCGTGCTCTGAAGAAAACTCATCCTCATCAAATTCACTTAAATAAATGGCGCGGTTTTCCCTTCTTCTCCTCAGGCCTACATGTCCTTTCGCGCTATCCGATTAAGGCCATCGACTGGACCTATTTTAGAAACTGTGCGGAAGCTGACTGCTTTTCCACTAAGGGAGTTCTTCTTGTTGAGGTAACACTTCCCTCAGGAAAGAAAGTCCAGGTGGCGACTACCCACATGCAGGCGAGCCGTCAGCATGGAGAGATTCGTCGTATTCAGATGGATGATATAAAGAGAATTCTGGACCGCTACGGAGATCCCAAAATTCCTCAACTTCTCGTAGGAGATTTGAATATCAATAACACTGACCCTGAATTCACCTGGTCCCTTGAGCTTTTAGGATTTAAACCACTGGAACTGGTGGGGCCCATCCTTTACACCAGCGGACTGGAGAATAAGTGCTATAAGGGTGGGTCGAGTCGAAAGTGGGTTGATCACATCTGGCACCGTCATCTTCGAACAAGTCGCTCCACGAAGCTCAGGGTGAAGGTCTTTGATTTTCAGCATGAAGGAAAGACCTGCCCCCTTTCGGATCATCATGCTGTCGAAGCAGAACTGCACATCTAATGTCTATGTTTTAGACACCATGAAAGGCTTACCAACAAAGCCACGAGCAGGAGATTTTCATTTAGACTGTCTGCATGTTTCGATTGATATTGATTCTTTTTTTCACTCTCTCAACGGCTCAGGCAGACACGCTCCGGATTCTCAGCTGGAATGTTTTCATGCTTCCCAAGCCCTTGAAGAACAGCCTTCAATCACTGCGCTCCAAAGAGATCTCCTCCAGGCTCAGCGAGGGCCATCATGATATTTATCTTTTCCAGGAGGCTTTTACCGGAAAATTTCGCTCACGCGTAAAAAAAGCCCTCAATAAAACTCATCCCCATTCATACTATCTCAAACGAAGATCCTTTTTTTCTCTGTTTGGATCCGGACTTTTTGTCATTTCCCGCTATCCCTTTGAAGTTTTAGATTACGTTTATTTCTCAACCTGTAATGGAATGGACTGCTTTGCAAGTAAAGGGGCCCTGCTGATTCGGGTTGAACATCCCTCAGGAAAACGTATCCAGCTCATGACCACTCATTTGCAGTCAAAGAGAGAGGCGGCCCTTACCCGCAGGGACCAACTTGAGACCCTGAGACCTCTATTGGATCATCATCTTAATCCTTCAGAGGGTCAGGTCCTACTGGGAGATCTAAATATCGATGTCAAAGAAGTCGATTTTAACTGGGGCCTGGATCTTCTCGGGATGAAGAGTCTGGAACTCATTGGGCCTATTCAGAAGACAAGTTCTCTAGTGAATCCCTGTTTTGAAACAGGAACAAACCCAAAATGGGTGGATCATGTCTGGTTCAGAAATCTACCGCCTCAGAGTGAACTCTCACTTCAGGTAAGACCACTAGTCTTTGAAAGAAAAGACGAAGTATGTCCGCTCTCTGATCACCAGGCGGTAGAGACAGAAATCGAAATTTAGAGATAAAAAAACCCCACACAAGGCGGGGTTTTTAGTGGCGGAGACGATGAGATTCGAACTCATGGATCCGGTTAAGGATCGCACCCTTAGCAAGGGTGTGGTTTAAGCCAACTCACCCACGTCTCCGTTTCTGATTTAGGCTTAATGATGAAAAAAAGTGGCGGAGGACTAGGGATTCGAACCCCAGGTAGGCGTTAACCCACGGCAGTTTTCAAAACTGCTGCCTTAAACCACTCGGCCAGTCCTCCGCAATTCTTGAGGTTCTAACTATAAAGATTTTCGGCGTAAAAGACAATTCCTATTTGGAAAGGACCTTCATGCCGCCCATGTAGGGCCAGAGAGCTTCGGGAATCTGCACCGAGCCGTCTTCCTGCTGATAATTCTCAAGAATAGCGACTACGGTTCGCCCAACAGCGAGTCCTGATCCGTTTAAGGTGTGGGCGTACTCAGGCTTTCCCTCCTTGTTTCTGAAGCGGATACTGGCCCTTCTTGCCTGGAAATCCCCACAGTTTGAGATAGAAGAGATCTCCCGGTATTTATTCTGGCTTGGAACCCAGACCTCGAGATCGATCGTCTTTTGCGACGCAAAACCCATGTCTCCGGTGCAGAGCTGCAAGGCTCGATAAGGAAGATTGAGTTTTTGAAGAACTTCACAGGCCGATTCGATCATTTTTTTATGAATGCTATCTGACTCTTCAGGCCTGCAGATGGCCACCATCTCAACCTTATTAAACTGGTGAACCCGGATAAGACCTTTCACATCTTTTCCGTGGGAGCCAGCTTCGGAACGAAAACAGGGTGAGTAAGCGGCGTATAGATAGGGCAGCTCGGCTTCTTCCATGATCTGCTCACGCTTAAGGTTTGTGAGGGTCACCTCAGAAGTGGGGATCAGGTACCAGGGTTGTTCAGCATGAAGTTTAAAAAGTTGATCCTCAAACTTAGGAAGATTCCCTGTTCCGATGAGAGATCTCTCATGGGCAATAAAAGGAGTCATCATCTCAATGAATCCCTTGGAACCCTGATGATCGAGCATGAAGTTGATGAGTGCGCGCTCTAACTTCGCGATACCGGCACGGTAAACCCAGAAGCGTGCGCCGGTGATCTTGGCAGCAGCTTCAAAGTCCAGCATGCCCAGAGCTTCACCCACGTCGGCATGGTCTTTCGGAGTGAACTTAAATTCTCTTGGAGTTCCCCAGCGAGAAACTTCAACATTCTCATCCTCATCTTTTCCAAAAGGAACTGAGGCATCAGGGAGATTTGGGATTGTAAGAAGAATTGAATTTTGTTTCTTTTGAACCTCGTCGAGTTCATTAGCGTCTGTCTCCATGGACGCCTTGATTTCGGCGACCTTTTTCATGAGATCATCAGCATTCTGCTTATTTTTTTTGAGCTCACCGATTTCACGGGAGAGCTTATTCACTTCGGCTTTTTTAGATTCCGCCGATGTAGTCAGACTCTTGCGGGACTTATTGAGCTCAAGGATCTCATCAATAAGACCTGTATCAAAGTTACGAGCTTTAAGTAGTTTCTTTACGTTTTCTGTTTCAGTTTCAATCTTACGGATATCAAGCATAACTCACCTTATCTATTGCATTAACCGGATATAAGCTTCAATTTGATTTTTGTCCCGGGCTTCGGGATTCATCTCAAGATACAATTTGTAGGCTTCTATGGCCAGAGTACCCTGCCCGAGGAGGCGGTACACATCCCCAATCTTCTTGTGAATCACGGACTCATCACTGCGCTGACTCTGCGCTCTTTTATAGAGATCCAAGGCAAGATCAAAGTTATTTCTTTTGACGGATAGATCGGCAAGACCCACCAGGGCCTCATAGGAGCGCGGGTTAATTTTCTGGGCTTTCTTGTAGGTGTTCTCTGCGGCGATAAGATCACCTTTTTCTTCGAAGATGCGTCCCAGAAAGACGAGTGACTCGTCGGTCTCCCCATTATCTTTAAGATCCTCGTTCACTTCAGCCAAGGCGCCTTCAATGTCACCACTTAAAAATTTAATCCGGGCCGTGTAATACTGAACCTGAGGATAGGAGGGGAGTTTATCTTTTACACGCTTGAACCAGTGAGCGGCTTCCACGAGTTTTCCACTCTCAAAAAGTACCTTTCCGGCGACCATCATATTCTCAAGATCCCCTGGTTCGATTTTTAAGAGTTCTTCTACAAGTTCAGGGACATCATTGTACCGCTCATCCAGAAGTGCTGCTTTAATGAGAAACTCATAGAGAGATTTTTCTTTGGTAGGTAAGTTTGAAAGTTTTGTCTTATAGTCCTGGAAATCCTTAACTCTTCCCGAGCGAAAGAAGAAGATCGCAATTTCGGCCATAAGCTTTGGGTTCTCTCCCATTTCTTCAAGCTGCTCCAGGAGATAACCAATGGCTGCCTGGTCATCCTGGGTCTCATAAATCATGCGGGCATAAAGAACCCGATAATCCGGATTAACAGGATCCAATTCGATGGCTTTATTAAGAAGAACCCTTGCCTGTTCAAAGTTAGATTTTTTAAGGAGAAGTTCTGCAAGAAGATAAATATCCCGATCGTTCAGAGGATTTAAATTAATCGATGTTTTCAACCAGGTGATGGCCCGAAGAAAGTCGTTCATCTTAATCCCCAGCTGAGCATTAAGAGAGGCGTACTCCCATGTTTCTTTCATCTCGGTCCCGGAGATGATCGCAAGCCTGCGCCTGGCTTCATTAAACTTGTAAGTATCAATGTAGGCTTGAATGAGAGCGACATTCACACTCAGATCATTGGGATAGAGACTGATAAGATCTTCCAGGGTCTTCAGGGCTTGTTTGGCCAGACCCAGGCGGATTTGAACCTTGGAGAGAAATATCTCTGCCGGGATATGACCCGGGGATGCGTCTGTGGCCTTGGCCGCCGAAACAAGAGCGAGTTCGAAGCTTTTTTTATTATAAAAATCCTGGGCTTCAATGAGAAATTTATAGGCCTGACTTTGAGCGATCAGGGGACTTGTATCTTTAAGACCTTCTGCGGACTTCAGTTCCCCGAGCTTCATACGAAGTGAGCTTGACTCTTCCACGGCAAGAGAGGCTTGAAACATCTGGGTGGCGACTTTAACCTGTCCTTTGACAGCGGCGATGACTCCGGTGAGCTCCAAAAACTTTGCCCGGTAGTGATCATTGTACTCAAGTTGCTGTTTTTGAGCGTGCTGAAGAAGGGCAGCAGCTTCGGGGAATTTTTTTTCCTGAATCAGCATCTCGGCTTTTAAAAGATAGAACTGAACGAGTCGTGGGAAGCGCTTATTGGCGTCAGTCACATACTCCATGGCTTTTTCATTTTCCTGATTAAGTCGATGGTAGTTAATCAGGGCAGCTAGACTGTATTGATTTTTATTTGGAGCTTTTTCCAGTGCCGTAAAGAACTCACGGGCCATGACAATCCGACCCGCCTTAATAAGCGAATCGAGGTAAGCCGCAAAAAGCTCCTGCGTGAGATTTTTGGGCTGAAGTTTTAGATACTTTGCGATCACATCTACAGCGGCTTCAGCTTTATCAATGGAGAGATAGAATCGATTAATCCCAATGACTCCATTCGGATTTTTCATCAGGAAAGGACGCTTACTCTGAACCACGTTGAAAAGGGTCACAGCATCTGTAAGCTTTTTCTTGGAGAACTGAAGTTGCTCTCCATAGCTTCTCACCATCATGTTTAAGGCATCGAGGTTTTCCACATCGTTCTCATAACTTGCCTTAAATTCTTTTCCAGACTGAACAAGGGCAGGGTAGGTTCCCTGGGTAAAGATCTTTGTGCCTTTTTGGAAAAAGACTTTTGAAGCAGCAGGGTCGGCAACATCAAAAGGAATAGGGAAAACAACCTCTGTGGGGATGTGCTTGAATGGAGGTGGCTTCTTTTCATCATCTCCAGGAAAGAGAAGAGCATAGGCCAGGAGAAGGGCTCCTGCTATGATAAAGATTTTTTTCTTCTTTGCTTTTTTCTGATCTTCTTCAGTGAGCGGCTCATCTTCTTCTTCTTCATCATCGCCATCGTAATCAATAGCAAGTTCAGCATTGTGAAGGGCCAGTCCCTTTTCAAACTCCTCCTCTTCGTCATTTGCTTTTTCCAGAAGATCGGATTTCAAACGATCCAGAGAAAACATCTGAGTGGAGTCACTGGAAGAGACTTCGGGTAATTTGTTTTTTTCTTCGTCAAGTGCGAGGAGTCGCTCTTCTTCCCGCCGCTTTTTTTCTTCTTCGGCCAGAAGACGCGCCTCTTCTTCGAGACGCTCTTTTTCTCTCAGTTTCCTG
>CAZPFM010000033.1:0-2488 GCA_964585845.1 uncultured Bacteriovorax sp. | reverse complement strand
AGGGCAAGTACGTGCTGAGGAAAGGCCCGATATTCGCCAACATCCTCCTCATCGGAGTGACCATCAAGCTCTAGATCAAGAGAGCTATTCTTTATCTGTGTCTTTGCTGGTGAGGGAATATCAAGTTCACTGGCACTCATCCGAATCGTTTCTGTAATATTCGATTCTTGAGCAGGAGGAGGCGCATCACTTAGATCATCAAGCTCCATCTCCGTTTTCTTTCGTCGGAGGGACTCAAGATCCACTACAAAAGTTTTTTCTTCAGTTTCAGAACGAACGATCGTGCGGTTATCGTCCATGAGTTCTTCATAGATTTCTAATGCTGATAATGGTCCCCAGTTACCCGAAGGGTAAACCTGGGCTTCCTCTTTGCCGGAGATATGGCCATTGCCCTTGAGCTCAAAGAGCTGCTTTTTATCAAAGGGGCCGATGACCCGTCCGTTCGGAAGACGGATCCGATATTTCGTCATGTTTCTATTATAAGGGAAATTCGTTATTTAGGGGGGAAACAAAAAGGGCCCCGAAGGGCCCTTGGATTACTTGATGTAGATGGAGGCATTCCCCGAGAGGGTCATGGCCTGGTCCCAAAAAAGACCGAGAAAGATTACCGGAATAAAGAGGGCGACGATCACGGCCTGAGTCGCAAAGTTGAACCCTGCGACCTTGGCTTCGCCATCTTGTTGACCAAAAATCATCGTTTTGGCGAGCTTCATGTAGTAGTAGAGTGAAATGACCGAGTTTACCGCTGCTACTAGAGCGATCCCGTAATACTTCTTCTCGATGATCACCGAGAAGATATTAAACTTCGCGATGAAGCCGGCAAACGGTGGCATCCCGGCCAGGGAGAAGAGGACTGAGGCCATGATGATCGCCATCACTGGGTGCTTATAGATAAGACCCTTGAAAACGTCATAGGTGTCAGTCCCGTACATATCGGAGAGATGGGAAGTAACGTAAAAAGCGATAAGAGTCATAAAGAGGTAGGCGATTCCGTAGAACACGATGGCCCGAACACCCACTTCATTAAGAACAACGATACCGAGGATCATCATCCCCACATGACCAATAGAGGAGAAAGCCAGGAGTCGTTTCACCGAGCTCTGACCGATGGCAGTTACATTTCCAACCGTCATCGTCATGGCCGAAACAACCAGCATGAGCCCAATCCAGGAAGCAGAAAGTGCTGACTCCTGAGAGAAGAACACAAATGAAACCCGCACAAGAGCCGCAAGACCAGCCATCTTAGGAACAATGGAGAAGAAGGAAGTCACAGGAATTGGAGAACCCTGGTAAACATCCGGTGTCCACATGTGGAAAGGAAAGACCGAAATTTTGTAACCCAGACCAACAAAGAAAAGGACGAAGGCGATAAGAACTAGAAGGAGATTCACACCCTGAAGAGTCGGGATCACTCCCACCATCTCAACAAATTGAATGGATCCGAGAACACCGTAGAGGTGACTAATTCCGTAAAGTGCAACACCGGAAGAAAGACCACCATAGAGAGCGTACTTTAGACCGGCCTCAGTGGATGTGGAGTCTTCTCTTTTAAAGGCACTCATCACGAAAGAGAGAATCGAAAGAGTCTCAATACCAAGATAGAGAGTCAGCATGTTATTGGCAGAAGCTAAAAGCATTCCACCGATCAGAACACCCACGGCCATGACAGAAAATTCCGTCTTAAGATGGATGTAAATATCCTTGGATGATCTAGAAAGATAGATCGCACCCATCGTCCCAATGACCATGATGATTTTAATCATCGTGCTGAAAGGATCGATCGTTACAGCATCATGGAAGATTGTAACCGGAGGCTTTGCCAGATTCTGGAAAAGAGGAATAAGGGTCAAACCAAGAGCGGAAAGAGCATAGATATAGATCTTATCTCTGCCGCCAGACTCGTTTCGAATCGAAGCTTCACCAATCAGGAGGGTGGCCATGAGTAAAACACACATGACCTCCGGAATATAATAATGAAGAAAACCTAGGAGCTCTTGAATCACAATAACCTCACTGGAAGCGGCTTAGAAGTTCAACGAGTTGACCAACCGACGCTTTCATTACGTTAAGAAGAGGGCTTGGGAAGATACCGAAGAAAATCACACAAACGCAAAGTGGGATCATGTAGAAGATCTCCCGAGCATTCATGTCTTCGTATTCTTTTACTTCAGGATTCACTTCACCGAAGAACATCCGCTTAAACATCCAAAGAAGATAAGCAGCACCGATCAGAAGGCCCACGACGGCGATCACAGTGATTGTGGTGAAGCGCTGGTAGATTCCGAGGAAGATCAGGGCTTCGGAGATAAATCCGGAAAGACCTGGAAGACCAAGGGAAGCAAACATACCAATGATGAAGACAACGGTGAACTTAGGAAGTTGAGTATAAAGACCGCCGAAACCTTTTGAACCATCCGGCTTCACAATCCAGCGGTGGTGAGAGCGCTCATAGATGATCCCGATGAGTAAGAACATCATCGCCGTCGAA
>CAZPFM010000032.1:0-10415 GCA_964585845.1 uncultured Bacteriovorax sp. | reverse complement strand
GCTATGTTCTGCACAAGCTGATTGAGCTCAATCCCGATAAACCTCGTGAAGAAGTCTACGAACTTGTTCAGGCCGGATTTTTTTCCTCTCACCATAAGAATGAACTCAAAGAGAAATTAGAATCCCTTCTTAGTGCCCAGAAGATGAAGCAAGATGTGGCCACCTGGGTGAGCATCGAAGCCCTTCGACAGCATTACATCGGCCAGTATCAAAAAATTCTTCAGCGGATCGATGTCCAATCTTAAGATAGCGCCCCCACAATCATCTTTCCATGGACTCCCCCTCCAAAAAGCCCGAAAATTGAAGCATGTACCTTCATGTTCAGGTCTCTGAGGAAGAACCTCTCGTCTATGCCCTCGACCGTGACGAGATTACCATTGGGAGTAATCCCAGTAGTGATATCTATATTGACCGGAAAGAAATCAGCCGAAAGCATCTGAAGGTCTTCCGAGAAGCATCCGATTATTTCGTCGTCGATCAGGGGTCAAGCAATGGAAGCTATATCGCCGGTGAGAGGCTGATCCCAGGGAAGCGTGAACCTTTTTTCGCAGCTTCGCCGGTGCGCCTGGGAAGTGACGTTTTCATCAGCATCGCCCGGGATCTGGTTCATGGTAAAGTCAGAAAACTTCAGGCCAAACCAACCACCGGGAACCAGGAAAATACTGAAGCAGATAAGACCCGTGTCATTAGTCTGAAAGAGCTAAGGGCCCAGCAAGCGGTTCAGAAGAAAAAAAAGAAAAAGAAACTCGCTCTCCGTTATCAGCGGATGGAAAAGTTAAAAAGAAAGAAACAAGACCAGGCACTCATCCGACGTTCTCTAAAAATTGCTGTCGGGTTTCTTATCCTTGGTTTTATCCTCCAGAGATATCAGTCTAGCCTCAGTGAACATGTTTTTACTGAGAAAAAACGCTCCAACGAACTCATCCGCAAAAACTTTGTGGTTGATATTGGCGATGTCAGTGAAGAAAGGCGAGTCCCCCGAGAGAAACTTCCAGGAAAAGAAGTGTTTCAGGAGCTCCTTACTGATGAGAAGTGTTTTTCGAGAAAAGAAACAAGTCTGTGCCAGGCTGCTGAACAATTAGGTGACGCTTATACAGGTGTGATCAAGGCCAACAACGACTATCTTTTCTTTATCAATCCTGGAGCCAGGGGGGTCGAAGAAAAGAATTTTATCACCAACCTCTCGGTGTCTATGAAGAAGAAACTTCTCACAATTCAAAACCCGGGAATTTTTTACTTTGTCACATTCTCTGTTGAGAATGAGAAACCCACTCTTGGAAAGATCTATGTGATCAAGTCTAGCGTGCTCTTTTCAAAACTGATAGGCCCTAATAACGAACAAAGTAATCTCTTCTCTGAAGAAGCAGACTGGAGAATCTATTAATCACTAGAGACGCAAATAGCGTCTCATGGCCTTAATATCCGGGAAATTCCCAACTCTCTTCTCTCCCCCCGACACTCCCTGCTTAACCCCAGTCGCACGAAGGGAATTTCTGAAGCGGCGAGGACTAATGAGCTTCCCTTTTTCTTTAGCAATTGAACTGACAACAGCAATGGCACCAGCGACGATTGGCGTTGCTGAAGAGGTGCCACTGAATCGGTCAGTATACATTCTTGTCTCTCCCTGATTAAAGAGATGACCGTAACCTGTGGTGACTACCCCCCGGCCAAAGCCAGAAGCGTCCACACGGGAACCATAATTAGAAAAGCTCAGTCGCTCCTTAGTAGTGGCATCCACGGCCCCTACCAGGATGCAACCACTATCCCTGACTTTAAGATCAAAGGCACCTTCATAGGAAGGATCATCAAAGTTTGAGTTCCCGTTACCCGCAGCTTCCACACAGATAATACCTTTTTGGGTTGCCGCTTTCAGCTGATCAAAGATGTGAGGCCAGTACTCTACGGCCGTATACTTCTCAAGCTCTGGTCCAACCATTTGCTGCTCAATAACGAGGACATCCCCAGCCTCAAGTGCCTCTGTGGCCCCCTGAATACCTTTGTTCATGTTTTCAATGTAAGCGTCGTTAACATCAGCGAGGTCTCCCTCGATAAAGCCGTAAATTCCAAATTCCGACTCATGAGCGATACCGGTCACCCCTTTGCCATCTCTTTTTGCAGCGATTTCTCCCCAGACGGCCGTGCCGTGATTGGTGGAGTCACAGTCCGGATTTCCACCGATCCAGAAAGGAGTCTGAAAGTCTTCGTGGGAGTCTTCAAAGCAGGTTTCAATATCGATGACTTTTACATTCCTGCCTGTGCCACCAGGAATTTCCCAGGCACTCATCGCACCTACACCAATGGGAGAATCCTGAAGATAATTTTGCTTTGATTCAAAGTCTGGAGTTTCTACCCAGCTCATTTCTTCCACATCAGGCAAACTCACTGGATTTTTCATCTCAATAGTCGCCACTTTGGGAACAGGAGAAAAGTAGGCTTCCAGGATCTCAGATTCCTGGGAGAGATCCTCTAAAATATAGGATGCGGAATAGGAGTCAGGGATTAGAAAAAGTTTGAGTCTGCCCCAGGTTCCATCCGGAGCATTGAAGAAAGGAGTGAAATCCCCCAGATAGGAAAGAATCTCCGGAGCGGAATTCTGAACCTTTACCATCAGAGTATCCGAAGAAATAAAACCCTTCTTTCGGGCAGAGTCGAGCTTAGAAGCCTCAAACTGCATCACCTTAGCAAAGCTTGACGTTGAAAAGAGCGCCAGAAGGATCAGTGACTTTTTCATAGGATCTCCTTAAATCAGGTCACTATCTATCTCAGATAGAATGAAGACAGTCTTAATTTTGTAAGAATTTCACACTCGGGCCTGTTAAATCTCCATACCCCCTATCTGAGAATTTTGGAGTCTGGTATCTCCACTCTATGAAAAAACCAATTCTTATTCTCCTTGCCTTAGCCTTTTCTCTTGCGAGTTTCGCTCAGCGTGAGCGAGATATGCGGGAACTCCTCCCCATCATCGATTACATGAGATCTGCTCCGGCCTGGGTCGGAGGCCACCTCATACTTAATGCCAATCATGTGGCCTTCGAGGATGCCCGGACCAAGCTCACAGTTCTGAAAGGGAAAAGAATCGATTACTCTTTAAAAGAAGATGAAGTCATCCTCAAGCTCGATGGCTCTATCTCGCTTCGCTATCTCGGGTTTCCTATTCGTGTAAAAAGCGTGGAATGGTCAAAGCGATCAGGCTTTAAAACTGACTCCATCATCTCTTTTGACATCACTGGCCTCTCCCGCTCCACGATCAGTAAGGAGGTCGCAGAGACTCTTGAAAAGGAGCTCGGCTCTAAGATGATCCTTGCTAACCAGCAGCTCTACCGGATCAGAAAAATGAAAAAGATCGGCACTTCGCTGGAAATTATCGAGAACATTCTCGATATCTTTGCCAGCGTCGGGGGAAATCCTATGCCGACTTACAAGGGAGAAGCGGCCGTGCTTTTCTTCCCTAAGGAAAACAAGGCTTTTGGTCTTCATGGCATGAGACTTGGGATTCATAAAGGGGATGTTCTCCGCTTCGGATTTTACTTCAACGGCAATCGCAATGGAGTCTTTCCCTATAAATTCACAACTCAGACAAATCGAGGGATTGATATCAATCAAGGGAAGAATTTCAAGCAAAACGCCCGGATGGTCTTAAAAGATCTCGTCATGGATAAAACAGGAGCGGTGGTGGACCTTCACCTTGGAGCCTCAGAAACCATTGGCGCTATTCTTACTGTTGCTGAGGAGATTGCCCGCAGAAGTGGTCGACCGGTTCAACGCTGCCAGCAGTGCTGGGAACTCGCGGAATTACCTCCTATGAGACTTGCTATCGAAGGAATGTTCCGAACCGCCCTTATGCAGCAGGTGGAAGAATATGACGATGTCCTTATTGATCTACGGGTCAATCCACGAGATCTCGCTCAGTTTAAGCGTATCGAAAACTGTAAAATCCGAAGTGCTGAGGAGACTCGCCAGTGCCGCCTGAAGGTGGACGGAGACGCGAAAATCAAGGCCTGCATCAACCGGGCAGTAGTCAGAATGAATTCGTGCCTAAAATAATTTCAATCTCTCTGGTTTGAGACGCTGATTCAAGATATGGAAACTCTATCCAGGAGTTTCCATGCATCCATTTTCCGTCTTGATTCTCGCCACTCTCATCTCCTCTCCCCTTCTTGCCCAGACTCTTCCTGATGAGATCAATTACGGCCCCTACCAGCAGCGCTTTGAAACACTCTCAGTGGAGCGAGACGCTGCTCAAAGAAATCTGAATCAGACAGAAAGTGATCTCGCAGAAACACGGAAGTTTATCCGGGAGATGCGTGAACACATCCAGGGGCTCGAGCAAAGGATCCAGGAGTCAAACAATACAATCGCCGATAGCCGAGCACGTCTGCCAGGGTTAGAGCGTGAACTCGACATCCTTCGCGCCCGTGAATCAAGACTCGTGCAAGAGATTCGCGCCTTAGAAAGCGAACTCTCCCGCCTTGACTCCAATTACAATTCAGAAGTTCGCAGGCTTCGTCCCATGGAAGACTCCTACGAGAGAAAGTTTCGCCGTGTGAGTGAACTTGAAAAAGATGTCCGAGAACTCTCCCAGGAAGCTAAGATTCTCATGGCCCAGCTTGATCGCTCAGAAAATGAGTACCGGGACATGGACCGCCAGATCCGTGCCGAAGAAGGGAACCGTCGTCGACTTGAAGCCCAGCTCAATGATGCTCAGGGAGCGATTAAGGGTGTTGAAGGAAAGATCTCTCACCTGGAGTCTCAGCAGCGTCCCATTGAATCGGAAATCCGTTCTGAGAAATCAAAGCTTCAGCAACTAATTTCCAAAGTGTCTTCGGCCCGCTCCGAGCTCCAGCAAGCTAAGGCTTCTGGTGCCGATGCTGCCACCATATCCCGTCTAGAAGGAGAACTCCGATCCGTCGTCGCAGAACGCGCCTCTGTCCAATCCAACATCGCTACCCTTGAATCCCGAAACTCCCAGCTAGAGTCTCAGATTCGCTCGGAAAAATCCCAGCTCTCAAAACTCCAGGGAGAGATTCGTCGATTGCCTTCAGACATCCGGGAATCTGAGGCCAGGGAGAGAAATCTCATCGCAAGAAAAAGCAGTCTGTCTTCGACTATCCCCCGCATGAGGATCGAACTCTCAAGCCTTGAATCCAAGCTCCGCTCCCGTGAGTCTGACCTTAGGAGGGAGGCCTCTGACTTGAGACGAGATGAACAGGATCTTCTTCGTCAGCGGCAGATGGTGGAAAATCTGGCAGCTCTTATCAAAGATCGCTCATCGTCACTCCAGGGTCTTAAGAATCAGAGTGCGACCAATTTGGCCGATATGAATTCTCTCTCTCAGGAAATCAATGAGAGACGCCGGGAGATTCCGGTTCTTGAGCAGAGCATCCGGGCCGATCGCTCCGAGATTGCTCAAGGTCAACAGGAGATCAGTGAAGCCCAAAGAGATGAAGGGAACATGATCCGTTTAGCTGAGACCCAAAGAGCCGAGTTAACTCGTCTTGCGGCCCTCAGGAACTCCGCCCAGACGGAAATGGATCAGCGCCGCAGCCTCTATGATCGCTACCTTAATGAGGCCAGGAATATAGGGGAATCCCAGTCTGAGTCGGCCAAAGGGGCCGGCGAAGCAGAAGGCCAGCGCATCCTTGTTCGTGAATCTAAATCCAATGGTGAATCTCTTGGTCGCTCTCTAGGTGAAACTGAGGCCAGGCTTTGGGGTCTTACTCGCGGAGAAATTGAAGGTTATGAGTATGGTTATTTTGCTGGCCGCTCTTCCCAGACTGAAATCAACCGTGCCCGAAGTACGGGAGATACAAAGGGGCGTGAAGCCGCTCAGGCCCATGCTCAGGCCGAACTGAAGCCTCAGTACTTTGAAGATGCCCTTCAGGTTGAATTTAAAAAAGATCTCGGTGTTCTTTCTTCAATCTTTGCAAGCTTCCGGTCTCAGAGAGTTGTTAAGGAAGCATCTCAGGAGATGACTTCCCCACGAATCACTCCTCCCACTCAGGAAGAAGTCGCCCGTTCAAAAGAACTTGTCACAGAACTGGATGCTTCTATTGAAGCTACAAGTGCGGGCCTTCTGACTCTAAAAGAGCAGATTGAACGGATGGCAAATCCTGCTGTCGCTTTCAAAGCTCCTAATAAGATCGAGACCGGGCGGGCCAGTTGCTCTCAGGTGTATAAGAGAGTTAAGCCCTTTGTTGAAGCCTGTGAATCAAGTCATCGACAGAGCTATGAGAGACTCTACCTTGCTTCTGCCAAGGCATCTTTTTCTTCTGGTTACGAAACTGAATACCGAAAAATCCTGCAGGACAGTCAGCTGAATTCCCGCGAAGCAAACTACCAGCGCGAATACCTCGCGGCCACGGATGTGGGGTATAAAGCGGGAGAGAATATCGGTAAGACTGAGATCTATCAGGAAACCTATGCTTCCACTTTTGAGGCGTCCTATACGGATGAACTTCCGGCCGCCAAACAAAAAGCCAAAAAAGAAGCCGATTCTGAGCTACTTGATCTCATGAATAAAGCTCCCCTTCTCACCCTGGCCGAAAGTTCAATTGAGGCAAATGAGATCAAGGCCCTTGATGAAATCCCTGTGAAACTGACTCTGAAGAATATTTCTCACGTTCCTCTTAAGGCCCCGGTTTCGGTGAAGATCACTGAACTCAGAAACGCGAGTATCATCTCAGGAGTGAGTTCCATCAATGAGGCCAAGGCGCGCGCTCTCACTCTCCTGCCTGGTCTTAAGATCAAGGTCCTGGCCAGTGCCCAATCCGGAGAAGAGCTTCTGATTAAAGGAGAGATCCTTCTGCCAGGGGATATGTACCAGGCCCAGAGAAAAGAAGAATTCACCATCCGAAAGCTCATTGCCGCCAATCCTCTTGCGGAGACTCAGCTTCGCTATGATTCAACTCCTACGATTAAAGGAATTTTTAAACGCTACGTTCATCGCTTTACTGTCTCCATCGCTCCGAAGATGGAAGATCTTCCGCGAGGCTACACGCTGACGCTAACTCCGACTTCCGATTCAGCTCCTCATTTAGAGATGAAGACAGCTGAAGTGAAAACCGGGGCGATGAAAAAGAATGAGGCACAGGACGTGGATTTCTTGTACGTCTTTAAAGACACGGCAAAGAAGAGAAAGATCGAACTTAATCTTAAGATCGAGTACGCGGGTAAAACTCTAAGTGTTGAGCGGATTGAGCTTCAGCCAAAATAATCAGCGGCAGAAGCCTGGACGCCGAAGATAGTTTGGCACAAAAGCCCCCGAATAACTTGAAGGTTTCCTTCCGGTGACGGTGATGACATTTTCATCACCGTATTGGGCCACGGCCTGATCCCGGATGGCCTTAAGAAGTGCTTCAGTTGCCCCGGCCTCAAGAAGCTGAGGTCTATAGGTATCAACGAACTGAGTGATACTCATAGAAAAGGCTTTATCAATGACATCTCTCACGATTTCAAGTTCTTCACAAAAATCAACATTAGGTCGTTTTTTTTCTACTGCGGCCACGAGAATGGCCAGAGTTCCCACAACGGATTTTAAATCATTATCATAGGTGTTTTCATAGGAGGCCGTGAGTCCACCCTCCTCACTGATTCCAAGATAGCTCAACAAGAGCTCAGGCTTCTCTTTTCCTTCGCGCATGAAACCTAGCCGGTAATGAGAACTCATACTCATGCTTGAAATCTGAAACTCGTTATTCACCGTATGAAAATCTCCTCCGATGGAAAAGTCCTGTTCTTGCTTCATCTCAACGATACCGCCGGGTAGACTGACAAGCTCATCTCTGAGTGGAACAACATCAAGATCCATGCGACCGGTGACATCGGGGAACGAGCTCCCGGCATCGGAATCCTTGGTGAAGATCTCAATGATACTGCTAAGGATTTTCTGGGAGTCCGTTAAAGAACTCACGTTAAGAAATTCCCGAAGCTTTGAACTTGCGGCTTCGAGCTTTTTACCGAAGGCCTTTTGGATCTCGGCCTCTACTTTCGAAGCCCCGAGGCTTGTGCCGATACCCAAAATCTCGGTCCGAACGGTAAACTTCTTTGTCACATTATCATAGTGGATATAGTCGATATTCACAGGGATAGGACCTATGTAAAAACGGATCCCCTCATCAGAATTGATGAAGAGCTCATTGATGTTAAAGGAAAAATTGATGTCCTGATCTTTGCGAACTGTCGCGGGTCCTGCGGCAAAATCCGACTTAAGCTTCATGCTTCCCCGAACCCGCACCTTAGTTGTGTTCTGCAAATACTCCACAAAAGTGCGCTTAGGAGACTCCTCTTTTGAGTAGGACAAAGATGAAAACAAAAGAAGAAAGAGGAGAAAGAATCTCATTTCCCCCTCATCGGTTGGGAAGTTTCTTTTCTTGAGGGAAACGGGCAACTTCCCCCATTTTATCAGATACCTAGAGCACCCGCTCGTGCCAATCCTGGATGGATTCCTTGGGATAGCGGTTAAAGGTCTTATCCTTTTTCATCTTCTGAAGCTCCACCCATTCAGGCTTGAAATCGAGCATGAGATGGGTGTGTTCCGGTGGAACCGGGAGTTTGGTATCGATGGCAGAGGCAAAAGGATGAATGAGCTCGGGCCAGCTTGGATCAAAAAGCCAGAGTCCGGATCCACAGTGCTTGCAGAAATTTCTCTCACCACTACTTTTGTGGGCCTTTTTGTCTTCGGGGTTTTTAATTTTGGCCCGGTAGACCTTGATGCTTTTCTTGCCCTTCACTTTAAGTGTCTCAGTTTGGGCACTTAAGTTGATGGCGTAGCCCCCGCCTCCCTGAGTCTTCCGGCAGATCGAGCAGTAGCAGCGCTGATAGGGATAATAATTCTTCGACTTCACCTCAAAACGGACTTCCCCACAGGAGCAAGAACCTTTGAGAGTTTTCATGTATTCGCCTTGTGTTCAGAAACAATAGCATCCACCACACTCGGGTCAGCAAGAGTCGAGGTATCCCCAAGGCCATCATACTCAGCTGCTGCGACCTTGCGAAGAATCCGCCGCATAACCTTTCCGGACCTTGTCTTCGGAAGACCTTTTGTGATGTGGATCACATCCGGAGCAGCAAAGCGTCCGATTTTTTCTCTGACCATTTCCTTGATGCTTTCAATATGCTCTTTGGAGTTTTTCTTTTCATCAGCGAGAATCACATAGGCATAGATCCCCTGGCCTTTGATCTCGTGGGGCATCCCTACCACGGCCGCTTCAGAGACATCAATATGCTCCATCAGAGCAGACTCAATCTCAGCAGTCCCGAGTCGATGTCCTGAGACATTTAAGACATCATCGATTCGTCCTGTGATCCAGTAATAGCCATCCTCATCCCGACGGCAGCCATCGCCGGTGAAGTACTTTCCCGGGTACTGGGTGAAATAGGTTTCTTTAAAACGCTGGTGATCCTTATAGATTGTCCGAGCCTGTCCGGGCCAGGAGTGGCGAAGACAAAGGGCCCCTGATACATCATTTCCTTTGATCTCTTCTCCGCTCTCGGCATTCACGATAACTGGCTCTACACCGAAGAAGGGAAGAGTCGCGGAGCCTGGCTTCGTGGGAGTGACTCCTGGAAGAGGAGTGATGAGAATCCCTCCCGTCTCCGTCTGCCACCAGGTATCGACGATGTCACATTTTTTCTCACCGACCACATCGTGGTACCACTTCCATATTTCTGGATTGATGGGCTCCCCAACAGTTCCAAGAGTCCGGATGGAGGAGCGATCGTATTTATTCACAAAGCTGTCTCCGAAATGGGCGAGGGTTCGGAGAGCGGTAGGAGCGGTGTAGAAGATGTTCACTTTAAGGTCTTCCACAATTTTCCAGTAGCGGCCAGCGTCCGGATAAGTCGGAACCGACTCAAACATGACTGAGGTTGCTCCGTTCAGGAGAGGCCCGTAAACAAGATAGGAGTGGCCAGTGATCCAGCCCACATCGGCGGTACAAAAATAGATATCTTCTTCATGATAGTCGAAGACGTATTTATGGGTCGTTGAAGTGTATGTGAGGTATCCTCCGGTAGTGTGGAGAACTCCCTTGGGTTTACCGGTGGAGCCAGAAGTGTAAAGAATGAAGAGAGGATCTTCAGCATCCATAATTTCGACAGGAGCAACTGGACGAAACTTTTTCATCTCATCTTCATAGACGATATCCCTTCCCTCTTGCATGGATATCTTGGCATCTGTTCGATGAACCACGAGGACTTTTTCCACGAAATCTAATCCATCTATGGCTTCATCGGTGATCTTTTTAAGTGGGATTTTCTTTCCGCCACGAAGACCTTCATTGGCCGTGATGATAAAGCGGCACTCAGCATCCTCAATTCTCCCTCGCATGGCTTCGGAACTAAAGCCGCCAAAAACCACGGAGTGGATCGCCCCAATTCGTGAGCAGGCCAGAACCGAGTAAGCCAGTTCCGGGATC